>JAEYLA010000116.1 GCA_023461495.1 Bacillota bacterium
GCGCGCGAAACCGTGAAAGCCATGCGCAAGGACGTGCTTGCCAAGTGTTACGGCGGCGATATCACGCGCAAAAAGAAGCTGCTGGAGAAACAGAAGGAAGGCAAAAAGCGCATGCGGCAGGTAGGCTCCGTGGAAGTTCCGAGCGAAGCCTTCATGAGCGTACTGCGCATCAACTGATATGAAGGTAGCGGTTGTTGGTTCCCGGACGCTGCAGGACGTGGATCTTGCGGCGTACATTCCGCCGGAAGCGGAGGAAATTATCACCGGCGGCGCATATGGAATCGATACATTGGCGGAACAGTATGCGAACAGCCGCGGTATCCCGGTGCGCGTGTTCCGGCCCGCCTACGAACTGTTAGGCAAGTGGGCGCCGCTTGCAAGAAACGATCAGATCGTGGACGCGGCGGACCTGGTTGTGGCTGTGTGGGACGGCGTTTCCACAGGCACGCGCTATACCATTAACCGTGCGCAGAAGCTCAATAAGCCTGTGAAAATTTATGTAGTAGAACGGGACGGTTAACCATCCCGTTTTTGTCCCGTTTATAAATTGGCTTCTTCTAAAAAATACTGCAAGGCCGCGTTTTGAAGATCAAGCCCCTGTTTTGTCAGATACGCATGCGTCGGGGATAAAATAAGCCAGCCTTTTTGCCGCAGAAACTCCACGGATTTGGGGTAATAGGCGGCAAATGGTTTGTGAAACCGTTCCTGAAATGCGGCAAAAGGAATTCCCGCAACGGTCCGCAGGCCGACCATAACGGTTTCAAATGCCTCTTCGTGTAGGGGGATGGCCTGCAGTGCTTTTTGCGCAATCGGCGTTGCGGCTTCCTTTATATATGTTCCAATATCATTTGCGTTGCTCCAACGCGTCCATTGCGGGAATCCGCTAGCATCCAGCCGCCAGGCCGAATGCGCACCCGCGCCCAGGCCAAGGTAAGCGCCGTTTGCCCAGTAATTGAGATTGTGGCGGCAAAAGTACCCGGGTTTTGCAAAGTTCGAGATTTCATAGCGCGCATAGCCCTGCTGCGTGAGATACGCGATGCCCGCATCCTGCATTTCATATACATCATCTTCATCGGGCAGGGTTTCATGTTTGGCTGCAACATCGTCAAACAGCGCTGTCCCTTCCTCCAAAATGAGCCCATAGGCCGAGATGTGCTCCGGACAAAGCGATGTAAGTTCCTCCAGTGTAGACAAATATGCTTCCTTCGTCTGTCCCGGCAGGCCGTGCATGACGTCCACATTGATGTTTGTAAAGCCCGCTTCCCGCGCAAGGCGGAAGGAGTCAAAAAATGCCGCCCGGGTATGGATGCGTCCGATTCTCTGCAGCAGATCGTCCCGCAAGCTCTGTACGCCTATAGAGAGGCGGTTGACGTTCGCCTCTCGGTAAGACGAAAGCGCTTCCCTTGTCAGCGTACCGGGATTGCATTCAAACGTAATTTCCGCATCCGCCGCAATCGGGAACTGCCGCTTCAATTCCTGCAAAAGCTCCATTGCCTGTTTGCCTGAGAGCAGGGAGGGGGTGCCGCCGCCAAAGAATACGGTATCAATCGTATCCCAGGGATGTTGGGAGAGCGTGCGGATTTCCGTACACAGCGCCGCAAGGTAGCGTTCTATGAGTTCCGGCTGCGCAAGCGAAAAAAAGTCGCAATAGCGGCATTTTCTAACGCAAAACGGAATATGCACATAAAGACCCGGCATAAAGTTTCCTTTCTTGCAACAGGGGCGTCAAACTCATTCTTTATTTATACCATACAATAGCCATGATGCAAAATCCGCTTGATCGGGAGTACGGTTTGTTCCCGGTTTATATTGAAATGCGCATAGCTTCCGGCAGACGAAAAACCCACGCTTTTGTTTCCACTTTGTCACAATGGAACATTTGCGTTCTATTGACAAAGACTATGGGGAGTGCTATTTTATTTGTAGTGATTTAGCACTCATCAATATAGAGTGCTAACACCTTCAAGAACAAACGGCACTACGGGAAAGGAGGCGCTGGCTATGGAACTGGATGCAAGAAAAATGCGTATTTTGCAGGCGATTATAGACGACTATATCATGACAGCTGCGCCTGTTGGTTCCCGTAGTATATCAAAGCGCGCGGATTTTAATGTCTCCTCCGCCACCATCCGTAACGAGATGAGTGATTTGGAGGAACTCGGGTATCTGGAACAGCCGCATACCTCTGCGGGGCGCATTCCGTCCAACAAGGCGTACCGGCTGTATGTCAACCAGATGATGCAGCGTGCACAGCTCAACGATCAGGAGCGCCGTATGATCCGTGCTTATTTTACGAGCAGGATGGAGCAGGTGGAGGGGCTTGTGCGGCAGACGGCAACCGCGCTTTCGGAAATTACCCGCTATACGGCGATGGTAATGCCCCCGCAGATTGACTCCGTGCGCATCAAACATGTGCAGCTGGTACAGCTCAACGCGGAGCGCGTACTGCTTGTGCTGGTGACGGACAACGGCATTATCCGCGATGTGATGCTGCGCATGCCCGAAGGGATGAATGCGCAGGACCTGGACCGGTTCTCAGGCCGCATGAATGCGATGCTGCGGGATATGCGGCTCGATCAGGTGGCTGTGGATGAGATATTGGGCATGGGAGAAGAGATGGGTGCAGAGCGTATATTCTTCCATAACATTATGGAAGCGCTTGAACGCCATGTGCACAGCAATTCCCCCAAGGTGGAGCTTTCCGGGGCTACCAATATCCTGTATTATCCCGAGTACAGCGATATGAACAAGGTCAAGGGGTTTCTTGCGGCGCTGGAGGGGAAGGATACTCTCTACGGCATGCTTAAAAAAGCCTCGCGGCTGGAGTTTTCCATCTCCATCGGCGAAGAGAACGAGCCGGATCAGTTGAAGGATTGCAGTGTCGTCACCGCCACATACCGTATTGGCAATGAACCCATGGGTTCATTTGGGATCATCGGCCCCACGCGCATGCATTATGGCCGCGTACTTTCCATATTAGAATACATGCAGCTGAGTCTTTCTGAGGCCCTTGCCGGGCTTTGGGAGCAGGACCGGCTTGAATAGGCAACTGGAGGAAGTTATGGCAAGAAAGACCGCGAATGAAAAGGCTCCCATACAGGAGGAAACCCCGGTAGTCAACAATCAGGCAGCGGAGCAGGCTGCTGCTGCAAACCAAACACAGGAAGAGGAAACCATCAAACTGAGCAAGACCGAATTTGACACCGTGAAAGCGCATATTGAGGCGCTCAAAAAGGAAAAAGACGAAGCAATTGCGTTGGCGCAGCGCCTGCAGGCGGATTTTGACAACTACCGCAAGCGCAACGCCACTTTAAAGGCAGACAGTTACCAGGAAGGGATGCGGGATTGTGTAAAAGCACTCATTCCCTCGCTTGATAACTTTGATCTTGCCGTAAACAATATGGAGAATGTAGATCCCTGCTATCTTGAAGGTGTCAAGATGGTACAGCGCGCGCTTCTGGATTCCCTCGGCAAACTTGGGCTTTCGGAAGTGCCCTCTGAGGGCGTGTTTGATCCCAACCTGCACAACGCCGTCCTGCAGGAACCGGCAGAAGACAAGGAAGCCGGTGAAATTCTTGAAATTCTCCAAAAGGGTTACGAGATGAACGGCAGGATCTTGCGCCATACGATGGTCAAGGTGGCGGAATAACCCTTAAGCGCTTTACAGATAGTAAATAACGCGTATATGCCGCAGAGCTGCGGCATTTGATAAACAAAATAGTTAGGTTGATTATAGGAGGATTAGGGTCATGGGCAAAATTATCGGTATTGATTTGGGTACCACCAATTCCTGCGTTGCAGTGCTCGAAGGTGGCGAACCTGTTGTTATCCCCAATGCGGAAGGGGCGCGCACCACGCCTTCCGTCATAGCGTTCAAGGATCAGGAGCGCCTCGTCGGCCAGGTCGCAAAGCGTCAGGCCATCACGAACCCGGAGCGCACCATTGCGTCCATCAAGCGCGAAATGGGCACGTCCCATAAGGTGCATGTAGACGGCAAGGATTACACTCCGCAGGAAATCTCCGCAATGATCCTGCGCAAGCTCAAGCAGGACGCGGAAGCATACCTTGGGGAAACGGTATCCCAGGCGGTTATCACCGTTCCCGCTTACTTCAGCGACAGCCAACGCCAGGCCACGAAGGATGCGGGCCGCATCGCGGGCCTTGAAGTGTTGCGCATCATTAACGAACCTACTGCGGCTTCCCTTGCTTATGGCATGGATAAGGAAGTCAACCAAAAAATACTCGTCTACGATTTGGGCGGCGGTACGTTTGACGTATCCATCCTTGAGATTGGCGACGGCGTGTTCGAAGTGCTCGCCACCAACGGCGACAACCGTCTGGGCGGCGACGACTTTGACCAGCGCGTGATGGAGTATATTGCGGCCGAATACAGAAAAGAAACCGGCATTGACTTAAGGAATGACCGCAAGGCGCTTCAGCGCTTGAAGGAAGCCGCGGAAAAAGCGAAAATCGAGCTTTCCGGCGTGGTGTCTTCCGATATCAACCTGCCGTTCATCACCATGGATGCTTCCGGCCCCAGGCATTTGGAAATGTCCCTGACCCGCGCGAAGTTTAACGAGCTGATTTCCGATTATGTTGACAAAACCAAGGACTGCATGCTCAAGGCGCTCCGCGATGCGAGCCTTTCCGCGGATAAGATCGATAAAGTCATCCTCGTGGGCGGTTCAAGCCGTATCCCTATGGTGCAGGAGATGGTCAAGAACGTGACCGGCAAAGAGCCCTTTAAGGGCATCAATCCGGACGAATGCGTCGCACTTGGCGCCGCCATCCAGGCGGGTGTATTGGGCGGCGAGGTCAAGGATATCCTGCTGCTCGACGTCACGCCGCTGTCCCTTGGCATTGAGACCGTGGGCGGCGTATTCACGAGGCTGATCGACCGCAACACCACAATCCCGACGAAGAAGAGCCAGATTTTCTCCACCGCGGCGGACGGTCAGACTTCCGTCGAAGTGCATGTGCTCCAGGGCGAGCGTGAGATGGCGCAGTATAATAAGACGCTTGGCCGCTTCCAGCTTGCGGGCATCGCGCCGGCGCCCCGTGGCGTTCCGCAGATCGAGGTCACATTTGATATTGACGCAAACGGCATCGTGCATGTGAGCGCAAAGGATCTTGGCACCGGTCATGAGCAGAAGGTGACGATCACCGCTTCCACAAACCTCAACGAGGATGAAATCAAGCGCGCCGTCAACGAAGCGGAACGGTTTGCAGACGAAGACAAGAAGCGCAAGGAAGAGGTGGAGACCCGCAACCATGCGGACCAGCTCGTTTACACCACCGAAAAGACGCTCAAAGAGCTCGGTGATAAAGTCTCCTCCGACGATAAGTCTAAAATTGAGGCTGCGCTCTCCGATCTTCGGAAGACGCTCGAAGGCGACGACAGCGCCATGATCAAGACAGCGTCCGAAAAACTTACCGAAGTTTCCTACGAAATCTTCGGCAAGATCTACCAGCAGGCCCAGGCTGAGAACCCCGGCCAGGCGGCAGGCGGCAGCGCCCCCAATGACAGCACCGTGGTAGACGCCGATTACGAAGTAGTGGACGACGACAAGAAGTAAGCATATAATAAGAGGCTGGGGGCGGGTTGAAAGCCCGCCCCTTTTTATGAAAGTTCCATGATGAATACGGCTCGGCTTTTGTGATTGCTCCTGCTTAATGAAGATTGCCACAACAGGCGAGGCATTGTTGTGGAGCAATATAAATGGGCTTTGACGTAAAGCTTTGGGGGAGAGGGATGTCCTTTGGCAAATAAGCGCGATTATTACGAAGTATTGGGTGTTGAGAAAAACGCCTCCGAAAGCGAAATCAAAAGTGCATTCAGAAAGC
>JAEYLA010000117.1 GCA_023461495.1 Bacillota bacterium
CATCGGGATCGTTCGCCGCAACATATGCGATCTCGCACATGATGGCGATGAGCCGGTCCAAATCCTCCCGGCTTTCCGTTTCCGTCGGCTCAAACATCATCGCTTCGTGAACGATCAGCGGGAAGTAAATCGTGGGGGGATGGAACCCGCGGTCGATGATTGCCTTGGCGATATCGAGCGTGCGCACGCCGTTTGCAAGCTGCTCACGCGGCTGCACCACGCATTCGTGCATGCAGACTCTGTCGTGCGGCAGCGCATAGCAGGCTTTGAGGCCATGCTGGATATAGTTCGCGTTGAGTACGGCGTTTTCGCTTGCGGCGGTCAAGCCCTCCCCACCCAAGGAAAGGATGTAAGCATACGCGCGCGCCAACACGCCGAAGTTGCCGAAAAACGGCTTGACCCGGCCGATGGAAAGCGGGCGCTCCGCATCAATGCGCACGGTACCGTCTTCGCCCTTGAGCAATACGGGAGCGGGCAGGAAGGGAATGAGCTCCTTCTTCACGCCCACCGGGCCCGCGCCCGGCCCGCCGCCGCCGTGCGGGGTGGAGAACGTCTTATGGAGGTTCAGGTGCACCACGTCAAAGCCCATGTCGCCCGGGCGCACCTTGCCCATGATGGCGTTCATGTTCGCTCCATCATAATAAAGGAGGCCGCCCGCTTCGTGCACAAGCGCCGCGATTTCTAAAATGTTGCGCTCAAACAGCCCAAGCGTGCTGGGGTTGGTGAGCATGAGGCCCGCCGTCTTATTGGAAAGACGCGCCTTGAGCGCTTCCACATCCACGCCGCCTTCGGCGTTGGAGGGGATTTCCACGGCCTTGAATCCGGCAAGCGCCGCGGAAGCGGGGTTGGTGCCGTGCGCGGCGTCGGGCACGAGCATCTCGGTGCGCGCAACATCGTTTCTGAGCTGATGATAGGCCTTGATGATCATCAGGCCCGTCAGCTCCCCGTGCGCGCCCGCGGCGGGCTGGAGCGTAAACGCGTCCATGCCGGTCACTTCAGAGAGCGCGTCCTGCAAGCCCATCATCATGACGCATGCGCCGGAGAGGTCTTCTTCCTCCAGCAGCGGATGCGTATCGCGGAACACGCTGGCAACCTCTTCATTGATCTTGGGGTTGTACTTCATCGTGCAGGAGCCGAGCGGATAGCTGCCGTTGTCCACGCCGAAATTGCGGCGGGAAAGGCGGACATAATGGCGCACAAGCTCCACTTCGGAGAGCTCAGGCAGCGGCAGACGCTCGCCCAACGATGCTTCGGGCAGCAGGCTGTCAAGCTGCGGCACATCGAGCGGCGGCAGGTCCGCGGCACGGCGGTTTTCATGGCTGAGTTCAAATAGCAGCGGTACGGTGCTTCTCATTTTGCCACCTCCTCAAGCGCGGTGAGGAACGCGTCCATCTCTTTGCGCGTATTCTGCTCCGTCGCGCAGTACAGGATGCCGTTGTCCCCGGGAAAATAACGGTTCAGCGGCAGGCCGCCGATGAACCCGCGCGCCCGAAGTTCGTTGTTAATGATACCTGCATCCTTTTCGCAGTCAATCACAAACTCATGGAAGAACGGCGCGTTGTGGCGCGCGCGCATCCCCGGGATGAGGAGGATGCCTTCATAGAGGTAGTGCGCCTTTTGCAGGCATTGCCCCGCTACCTCGTGCATGCCAACAGGGCCGAGCGCCCCAACGTAGACTGCGGCGCGCAGCGCGCACAGGCTCTGGTTGGAGCAGATGTTGGAGGAAGCTTTTTCCCTGCGGATGTGCTGCTCACGCGCCTGCAGGGTGAGCACATACGCGCGGTTGCCCTCCGCGTCCACCGTTTCCCCAGCAATCCTGCCCGGCAGGTGGCGGATATACTGCTGCTTTGTCGCCATAAACCCAAGGTACGGGCCGCCGACAGAAAGCGGCAGGCCGAGCGGCTGTCCTTCCCCCACGGCAATGTCCGCGCCATAATCGCCCGGGCGCTTCAATAGCCCAAGCGATGTGGGGTTGACGACTGCCGTCAATAAAGCGCCCTTTTCGTGCAGCAGGCTAACGGCGCTTTCCATATCCTCCACGATTCCGAAGAAGTTCGGGCTTTGCAGCAGCAGGCCCGCAGCGCCCTCAAGGTTTCCCTTGAGTACTGCAAGGTTCGTGCCGCCTTCTTTGGTGAGCGGGATTTCTGTGAGCGAGAAGCCCACAAACCTTGCGTAGGTCTTTAGGATGCTTACGTATTCCGGGTTGAGCCCCGCGGAATAGAGAATCTTATTTTTGCGCGTGATGCCGCGCAGCATGATCATGGCCTCCGCGCATGCCGAACCGCCGTCGTAAACGGAGGCGTTGGAGGCGTCAAGCCCGGCCAATTGGCAGATGAGCGTCTGGTACTCAAAGATAGCCTGCAGCATGCCCTGGCTCATCTCCGGCTGGTAGGGCGTATATGCGGTGTAGAATTCCGAGCGTGCCGCCACCGTATCCACCACCGAGGGGATATAGTGCCGGTAGGCACCCGCGCCCCGGAACAGCGGCAGGTCGCCCGCTTCGCTTGCGAACGCCCTGAATATCCGGCGCACTTCCTGCTCGCTCTTGCCGTTTTCCAAAGTAAGCGGGCGCTTCAACCGCGCCGCATCGGGAATGTCGGGGAACAGGTCGTCGATGCTGTTTAGCCCGATGGCCTTTAGCATCTCAAGCTGCTCCTCCTTTGTATTCGGGATGTAACTGCGCATGTGCGTTCTCCTTTAGAGCGTTGCGACGAATGCGTCGTACTCTTCTGCGCTAAGGAGCGCCGCTTCGTCCACCTCGCTTGCCGCGAGCACGGCGAGGAACTCTTCATACGGCGCGCTGTTCAGGCGCTCCGGCTCGTTTTCAAGAGGCGAATTCACTTCCAGCACTTCGCCGCCCACGGGCGTATAGACATTGGACACCGCCTTGACGGATTCGACCACCGCAAAGCTGTCTCCAACCTTGATGGTGTCTCCAATCTGCGGCAGCTCCACATACACGATGTCCCCCAGCGCTTCCTGCGCGTGCGCCGTGATGCCAAGGCGCGCCTTGCCATCCTCGATAATTACCCATTCATGTTCCTTGGTGTACTTGCGGTCGTTCGGCGTCATGGACTGTACCTCCTCATAATGTTTCAGTTTATATGGGGGCTTTGCCCCCAGGCCCCCACATAAGGGACGTAACGTCCCTTATGAATCCCGAAATGGGAGCCAAGGGTCGTTACGACCCTTGGCGGGTGTTTGAGGGCAGCGCCCTCATAAAAATCTCTTACTTGCTCCGCTTATAGAACGGCAGCGCGACCTGCTCCGCCTGCAGCGGGCGGCTGCGCACCAGGATGGAGAACGCGGCCTCTTTTGCGGCGTCCGCGTCAATGAGCGCCATGGCGTAGCTTGCGCCAAGCGTGGGCGAAGGCGCGCCGGAGGTGGTGACGCCGACCTTAATGCCATTCACAAGGACATCCTCGCCGCCACGCGCGATGCCGCGGTCAATGAGTTTCAGGCCGATGCGCACGCGCGCGGGCGCTGCAAGAAACGCCTCGCGGCCGATAAATGCACCCTTATCGGGCTTGATGGCAAAGGAAAGTCCCGCTTCCGCCGGCGTGATGTCTTTGGAAAGCTCATGTCCATACAGCGGCATACCCGCTTCAAAGCGCAGCGTATCCCGCGCGCCAAGGCCGCAGGGCAGCACATTAAAGGGTCTGCCTGTTTCAAGCAGCAGGTTAAAGAGCGCGGCACCGTCCTTTGCGGCGCAGTACAGCTCCACGCCGTCCTCGCCGGTGTAGCCCGTGCGGGAAACGATAGCGGGGAAACCGGAAACATTCAGTTCGGCAAACGAATAGTTCTTTTCGGGCAGCGGGCCGTCGCACAGCGGGGCCAACAGCTCATTTGCCTTTGGACCCTGTACGGCGATCTGCGCCCAACTTGCGGACTGGTTGTCAAGTGCGACGTCAAAGCCTTCCGTGTTCTGCTGCATCCATTCAAAATCCTTTTGCGTATTGGAAGCGTTGACGACAACGAGATAGCGCTCCGTATTGAATTTGTAGACGATGACGTCATCCACCGTGCCGCCGTCGGGATAACACATGGGAGAATAGCGGCAGCGGGAATTCAGCATGGATGCGATGTTGTTGGTGAGGACATGGTCCAGATAGCGCTCCGCGTCCTTGCCGGAAACGAAGAGTTCCCCCATGTGGGAAACGTCAAACAGCCCCGCGCGTTCACGCACGGCCTTGTGCTCCTCAAGAACGGAGGAATACTGTACCGGCAGCGCCCAGCCGCCAAAGTCAATGAGCTTTCCGCCAAGCGCCACATGCGCTTCATAAAGCGGCGTTTGTTTGAGACCATCCATAAAAGAAACCTCCCGATGCGTATGTTGTGCAAAAGAACAGAAAAAGAGCGCGCAAAAAACAAATTGCGCGCTCCGTCTTTGTACCTGAGAGATTCCCCCGTATCGGGGTTGCCCCATCGGCGCCGCGTAAAGCTGTTGCAGCTTTCCGGAGGTCTGTCCGGGTACGGTTCTTTTGCCTGAGAGTTTTTTGCACTTCCCCTTCGGCGCCTGCAGGAAAGCATGCCTGCCGGTCTCTCCCGAACCCATCATCCACGATATTGCATTTTCCTTGGGCTTTTTCTAGTATAGCAAGAAGCGTGCGTATTGGAAAGCAAAATCAGGTGTTAAAAATTAAACGTTCCGTTTCTGCTTTGC
>JAEYLA010000118.1 GCA_023461495.1 Bacillota bacterium
TCCGTGATTTACAAAACGGTCACTTTGTCGTACAGGGATAACGCAAAGAACCTGCGGCAGGTTCCATTTTCCATGCATGAATACGTAAAATTTTTTGTGAAATATGATACGGAGGTTTGAAAAGTGGACGAATTTGCGGTATCATACTATACAGGCTGATTGCAGGCAGATTTCTTATGCAAAAAATCCCGCTATATGCCATATTCAGCAACAACCGAAAGCTAAGAGGATCGCAGCATGGGATTGTTTGAGTTCAACGATGTAGGAATCGACCTTGGAACATCCAGTGTTCTTGTATATGTCAAGGGCAAGGGGATCGTTCTCAGGGAGCCCTCCGTCGTAGCGGTAGAACGCATTACTGGCCGTATTCTTGCTGTTGGCGAGGAAGCGCGGCGCATGCTTGGGCGTACGCCGGGCAGCATCATCGCCATCCGTCCTTTGAAGGACGGCGTCATTTCCAACTTTGATATTACGGAACGGCTTTTGAATCATTTTCTCAAAAAGGTCGTCGGCTCCCATATCTTCTTCAAGCCCCGCGTGGTCGTATGCGTGCCTTCCGGCGTGACGGAAGTGGAAAAGCGCTCGGTCATCGACGCAACGGAAGAAGCAGGCGCACGCCATACCTTCCTGATTGAAGAACCCATTGCCGCGGCCATCGGCGCAGGCATCGATATTTCCCAGCCGCGCGGCAGCATGGTGCTCGACATCGGCGGCGGCACGACGGATATCGCCATCATCTCCTTGGGCGGCGCGGTTATTTCGGACTCCATCAAAATCGCGGGCGACAAATTTGACGACGCCATCGTGCGCTACATGCGCAAGAAGCACAATCTGTTGATCGGTGAGCGCACCGCAGAGGAAATGAAGATCGCCATCGGCTCAGCCTATCCCCGCAAGGAACAGGTATTTATCGACGTCAAGGGCCGCAACCTCATTTCAGGCCTTCCGCAGGCCATCGTCGTCGGCTCCAACGAAATGATCGAGGCGCTCGAAGAACCGCTCCAAAGCATATTGGAAAGCGTGCGCGCGCTGTTTGAGCGTACCCCGCCCGAACTCGCCTCGGACATTGCGGAAAGCGGCATTTGCCTCACCGGCGGCGGCGCGTTGCTCTACGGCATGGACCGATTTGTGGCGGAGCACACAAAGGTGCCCTGCTATGTGGCGGAAGACCCCATCAGCTGTGTTGCGATCGGCACCGGCAAGGTGCTTGAAAACATCAACGTCTACACCAACGGCGCAATTTACGATTATAAGCGCGGCGAGTATTTTGACGGCTGACACCGTCTCGCAAATCTTCCGGCTTGTACAAATTGCATCTTTACAAACGTATTTGATTCAGCTATAATATCCCTTGCGTGCAAAACCCGACAGGGTTCTGCCGCAGGATGGGGCTTTAGCGAAGTTGGCTATCGCGCTACACTGGCAGTGTAGAGATCACCGGTTCGAATCCGGTAAGCTCCACCAAAATAGGTTGACAGTTTTCTGAAAGCTGTCAGCCTTTTTTAGATATTAAACATTATTGCGAAAATCTACAAGTGGCGGTGCACGGATACGGCCCATCTCTATCACCTCAACTAAAATGTATTCATTTCTGGAAAATGCGCTACTGTTTCATTTACCCTACACTGCACCCTTTTGGAGAACATAAAACTTCTACAAAATCAGAAGCAGGCATATCTTAAAATGTCAGCTATGTGCTGTTGGATTGAAATAGTGTAGGGTATATGAACTAAGCTGAACGTGAATAACCGAATTGCGAAGAGGGGGAGGCTTTGGCCCCCCCCTTTTCCATAGCCGCATACTTTCATGGGTCCAAATAGCTATGCATTATCAGCAGGCAAGAGTGTTAATACGACAGAAATCGGCATCTTGTATCCTAATGCGGCAGGATATATACTATGAAATATATACTATAATTTTCTTGTACTGTATGATCCCAGCATGTGTCAGGTAAATATATGAGACTCTTCCTCCCCCGCATTCGTCAAACAATGAAAAGCCATTGAGCATCAGCTATATTTAGCTAGGTTAAACATTCAATCTAAATGGATTAAGATTTCGACTACAATACGAGCCTTATAATTGTAAGACGCCGCACCCTTCGCGCGTAGGAAATCATTTGAATGGAGAGGTTGTTCCAATGCCCGTTGCCCACACAAGCAAGGATGGCCGCACCCAGCCACTTTCCGAACATTCGCAGAACGTGGGTACCCTCGCGGGCGATTTTGCATCACAATTCGGATGTAAGGAATGGGCGCGGCATGCAGGCTTGGTACATGATATTGGGAAAGCCGCCTTGGCGTTCCAGCGGTATCTTCTAAGCGGCGGCCCGAAAACAGAGCATGCGGCGGCGGCAGCTATCGCCCTCTATCAACCCAATACCCATCTCCTGGCCTATTGCACAGCAGGCCACCACGCGGGCATGCCGGACGGCGGGAATAGTGCAGACATGCCTGATTCCCCAACATTGCACGCAAAGCTGATGCGTGAAAAAAAGTACGGCTGGGATATTCCCGGTTACCTCAAAGAGGCAGGGTTACCCGCTTCCACGGTATTGCCTCCGCCGCCCATCGCTATGCTGGAGCGGCAAGGGTTTTCGCTTTCCTTTCTGACGCGGATGCTGTTTTCCTGCCTCGTCGATGCAGATTATCTGGACACCGAAGCGTTCATGAACAACGCTCCAATTAGGCAAAATGAGCTTTCGCTTGCGCCCCTTCTTCCGTTGCTGGAGCGGCATCTCCATTCGTTTGGCACGCCCAAAAACGAGCTCAACCGGCGGCGAGAACAAATTCTTGCCCGTTGCAGGGAGGCAGGGTTGCTGTCCCGCGGCTTGTATTCCCTCACCGTGCCTACGGGCGGCGGCAAGACGCTTTCCTCCATGGCGTTTGCTTTACGCCACGCGGCGGAGCACGGCCTGCGGCGCATCATTTACGTGATCCCTTACACCAATATCATTGAGCAGACTGCAAACGTGTTCCGAGATATATTCGGGGACGCCGCCATATTGGAGCACCACAGCAACGCAGGCTATGACGATGGGGACGAAGATCAGCGCCCGGACCGCCTCTACATGCGGCACGCAAGCGAAAATTGGGATATCCCGATCGTCGTTACAACCTCCGTTCAGTTCTTTGAATCACTCTTTTCCAACCGCTCTTCAAAATGCAGGAGGCTCCACAACATCGCGAACAGCGTTCTCATATTTGACGAAGCGCAGATGCTGCCCATGCCCTACCTGCTTCCCTGCGTACGCGCCATTGCGGAGTTAGTCAAGAACTGCCGCTGCACGGCGGTGCTGTGCAGCGCCACGCAGCCCGCGCTTGACCGGTACTTTCCATCCGGAATGCGCCCGACTGAGATTTGCCCGAGCCACGAGGCGCTCTACGCCTTTTTCCGGCGCACCCGCTTTGTGGTGGAAGACAAACCCTTCTCCATTGAAGCGCTGGCGGAACAATTAAACCATGAGCATCAGGCGCTTTGCATTGTCAACACGCGCATGCGGGCGCAGGCATTATTTGAGGAGCTGAAAGGAGAAGGTTGCTACCATTTATCGACGCTCATGTATCCGGCCCACCGCAAACGCATCCTTGCAGTCATCCGCGAGCGCCTTAAAGACAAGCTTCCGTGCAAGGTCGTTTCCACCAGCCTCATTGAGGCCGGGGTGGATCTCGATTTTCCTGTGCTATACCGCGAGCGCGCCGGGCTCGATTCCATGATACAGGCGGCGGGCCGCTGCAACCGGGAAGGCAAACGGCCAATAGGAGAAAGTCTTGTGCACCTTTTCCGCTTTTCGGAAGATGGATCCGCCCGCATCCCCGCAAGCCTGGAGCTGCCCTTTCGTTTGGCTGACAAGCTGATGGAAGAATACGGGGACATCGGCTCCCCCGCGACCATCCGCGCCTATTTTGAACAGCTCTATCATCACAAGGGCGCGTCGCTGGATCAAAAAGACATCGTGGGAAGGCTGGAAGCGGGTGCAACGTCCCTTTCTTTCCCGTTTGCTTCCGTCGCGCAGGAGTTCTGCCTCATCGAGCAGAACACACGGCAGATTTTGATCGCGTTATCCGACGAACCCGACTCGGTCGCGATTGTCGAACAGCTCAAGGAAGGGTTCCACAGCCGGGAGCTCCTCCGTAAAGCCGGACAATTTGGCGTCAACGTGTACGAAACCGCCTATCTCGCGCTGCTTGGCGCGGGCGTCTTGGACGTACTGGACGACGAACTTGCCATATTGCGCGACGCTTCCCTTTATGACGGTCAAATCGGCCTACGCACGCCGGATACCGGAATAGGCGTGTGGGCCTGATACTGCGGTAAGCTAAAAACCTATGTAGGAGGTGATTTTTTGGGTGTTGTAATGGAAGTCTCCGGCCAGTATGCGCTGTTTTCACGCCCGGAGCTCAAAGTGGAACGCGTGAGCTACGATATCATCACGCCCTCCGCCGCACGCGGGCTATTAGAATCGGTCTACTGGCACCCCGGCATCCGGTGGAAGATCGACAAAATCCATGTCATGAGCCCCATCCGGTTTGTCAACATCCGCCGCAACGAGGTGTCCGCCAAGCTTTCCGCCGCGAACGCACTTACCGTAATGAACGGAAAGAACGAGCCGCTGTATTTGAGCGCTTCCGCGTTCATCCAGCAGCGCGCATCACTGCTGCTGCGGGATGTGCGCTATGTCATTGAGGCGCACTTTGAACTCACGCCAAAGGCCGCTCCGGACGACAGCGCAGAAAAAATCTATGCCATCGTTATGCGGCGGCTTCAAAAGGGACAATGTTTTCAGCAGCCCTACCTCGGGTGCCGCGAATTTCCCGCGGATGTGCGCGTGGCAGAACGCCCCATAGGCAAAGCTGCCTACGAGGGGGAACGGGACCTTGGGTTCATGCTCTACGATATGGATTATGCCG
>JAEYLA010000119.1 GCA_023461495.1 Bacillota bacterium
CCCGCCTTTACGTTCAGCCGGTAACGGAAAGCGGGAAGCGCCTTCTCATATTCCGTTGCAATTTCAGGGCGCTCCGGACGGGGTCCCACAAACGACATATCCCCGAGCAGAATGTTAAATAACTGGGGCAGCTCATCCAGCCTGCATTTGCGTAAGAAGCGACCAACGGGTGTGACACGGTCGTCATTGGTAACGGCCAGGCGTACGCCGTCCTTTTCGGCGTCCACAACCATGGAGCGAAATTTATACAGCTTAAACACATTGCCGTCGCGCGTCAGACGGGGTTGGGTGTAAATCACGGGTTTGCGGTCATAAAGCCAGATGGAGATCGCGGACAGAAGCATGAAGGGCGATGTGATGACAATGCCGACAACGGCGCAAATAAGATCAAACGTCCGTTTCCAGATGCGCTCTTCCATGGTCAGCCTGCCGTTGCGGCACAACAGCAGCGGCGTATCCACCGCGTGCACGCTCTGCGCGCCGTTTTTGATGACGTCTATGATGCCGGGCATAAAGTAGAGGCGTTTCTGCTTTTCATAACAAAGCTGGATCAGCCATTCCTGCATGGCCGGATCGTTCACCGCGAGAAGCACGGAAGGATATTGCGCAATGATCAGCGCAATGCGGTTCTTTTCGCTTGTTGCGTCCAGATAGTAGCAAATGCTGTAGCGCTCTTTGATGACATTCAGTTTTCCGGCGAGCGTGACCTTGGCCGGGTCGTCGTACAGAAATACCATTTTTTGGGGTGCAAAGATGCGGTTGTAGATTCTGTTGGAAACAAACGCCCAGAAAGCCGCCAACAGAAGCTGTGCCGCTGTCATAAGCAAGAATCCCGTGACAGGCGCAAGCTTGTAGCTTAACAGCGATACCTGAAAGTAGGTGACTCCGTTTGTGAGAAGAATTGCGATTGCCTGGGACAGGATGATTTCAAGGATGCGGAGCGTGCCGATGCGGTGACCCTTCATCAGCAGTATGAATGCATAGAGAATGAACGTATAAAGCCCATACAGGATATAATTTCCACGCCGAAAAAACGGAATCGGCAGCGCTGTATTATAGAAATTGCTCCATACAAAGAAGAATACGCTCACCAGCAGCGTGACGTTCAAAAGCGCAATGAGCCCCTGTATGGATTTCTGAAAATTCGTACTCATAGTTCCTCCCGGATTCTTTTTCCACATCAGGGATACCAGCGCCCTATGGAAACCGGATCTCTCCCGATGCGGCGGTATCCGCCTGGCCGCGGGAGAGCATAACGACAATCCCAAGAAGAATCCAGAGCGCGGGGGCGGATATCGGCAGGCTGATGCTGAAAAATGCCTGTACAAGGTAGCTGACGCAGGCAAGCAGGCAGGCAAGCAGCAGCGGATTCTCAAATGCGGGCTTTATGGCTTTCAAAAGCACCGCGCCAAGGAATGCCAGATACGTTGCAAGGCCCAATATACCCTGGCAGATTAAGATCTGCAGGTACTCGTTGTGCGCCTTGTCGTAATATTGATTGAGCCGGCTTATGCTCTCTTCCTTGAACGGCGCAAACCTGTCCACAAACGTATCCGGGCCGGAGCCGAACAAAAGCTGGCCTACCGGCGTGTCCTCTTTCAAAAGCTGTATGGAGCGGTTCCACACATAGCCGCGGTAGCTGCCGAATTCATCCTGCAGGTTGCCGTTGATCATTTCGCGCGCCTGGTACAACGTACCTGTAGCGGGGTCCTTTCCGATGTGCTCCAACGCCACAACGCCCATGATGAGGATCAGCACTGTTAAAGACGCGCCAATCCACCGCATGGTTGCTTCTTTTGGCGCAACCTTTATTTGCCTGGCCGCAAGAAACAAAATGCTGCCCAACACCAGCAGGGCGATGGCAATTAAGAACCAGCGGCTGCCGAGGACGTGTACGGTGCCCGGTTCGGCGTTGCCGGTGTTAAAGAGGAAGATCATCAGCGCATAGACGCCGCCAAGGAGCATGAGCCGCGCAAATGACTTCAAATCCGTCATAACAAATGGAAGAGAAAGCAGGAATGCTGCAAGCGCGCCGACCATACCGGCCTCGGCGCCCGCAACCATCAGCATATAGGTGTTGATTGCGCCCGCCGCAAGATAAAGCAGGCGGAATTTGCTTTCGTGTCTGGTATAGAGGATGCCGAAAAACACGACGGTGATGGAAAGGTAGGAAGAGACAACGTCGATATTGCCAAGCGTCGTGCGGAAGATGATCGTTTTCCCCGTAAGGCCGGGCATGACGTCGTGCGGGAACAGCTTTAAAAAGTCCATCTCATAGTATTGCAGGATGCCGATGGCGCACACGAGGATGGAGGATATGGCAAACGCCGCAAAGTCCCACTCCCTGGGCCGGTAATAAAGCAGGACAAAGCAGAAAATACCGGCGTACAGCAGCTGTGTCATAAGCCCGTCATAGCGCTCGGTATAGCCCCAGAACACATGCTCCGGATACGGCGTGAAGACGGAGGAGAGGAGCGTGACAAAGAGAAAACCGGCGAGCGCCCATCCCGCAAAGGAAAGGGAAAAACGCTTTTTCCGGGTTTTTATCAGGCTTGTCCCATCAAACTGCGTAAAGAAGAGGATGGGGATGCTCACGAATGTCAAAATGGTAGCGACAAAGAAAAATACCGCCTTGTGTTTGGTGAGGCTGAAATACTTTTCCGCATTCAAATATAAGGGAAACAGGCAAAGCATCACGACAACATAGATGCGTGCCAGGAGTTCTCTTTGAAGCGCACCCCTGCTTTTCGGCGCGGAAACGGTTTTTTGCTTAGCGGCCAAACTGACTTACCTCCCACTGTAGCATACAAACCGATTATATGTTAGGCGGTACGGAAAGTAAATAAAAACCCATACATTTGTAAAGGATTTACAGGCTCTCTGTACCGGAGCCGCAGGGGTTCGCGCAGCGGAAAACAAGCGTGATTGCGCCGCTTTGATGGATATAAACGATCTCTAAGAATGTGCACAAAAGGCCCCGGTCCGGAAGCGTTCCACCGGGATGCAGAGGCATGCGGAAGAACCGCGCGCGCGCTTCCCGTGCGGCGCGTTCCGCCTCCTGGGCGTGCAGGAGCTGCTCCCGCGCCGCATCAATCGCCGCTATCCTCTGTGAAAAGGCGTCCTTCATGCGGACATATTCTTCCTTTGAAAGCTCCCCTACTTTCCAGTCGATATACAGGTTTGTAAGCGCGTGCTGAATTTTTTCGCGCTCGTAAAGCAGCCTGCGTTCCTGCTTTTCTGTTCTTTTTCTGATCTGTGCTTCCTGCGTGTCTGGCGTGGTGCCGCCCCATCCCACGGCAATCAGCGTACGCAGCGCGCCGGAGACGGCAGCCTCCAAGGTATCCAGACGGATGGTGTGCCCGGTGCAGGCCTGCACCGATTTTTCCCGATACGTCCTGCATGCATAATAGATGTGGCCTTTCGCGCTGCGGCGCGTCATGGCTTTGCCGCAGTTCGCACAGCGCACCAGGCCCGCAAACGGGGAAAGCGACGCCTTGTTCGGGGCGGTTTTCGCGCGCAGCGCGTTTTGCGCCTGTACCTGCGCGAAAGCGGCCTCGCTTATGATCGGCGCGTGCGTATGCTTTGCCCAAACCCACTCCTCCGGTGGGACGCGCACCTCTGTATGCACCTTGTAGCTTTTGACGCGGCTCCGGCCCTGTACCGTATGCCCAAGATAGGTTGGGTTTGCAAGGATTTTTGCAACGGTGCCCGCAGACCACAGCCCGTCGTTCTGGAGCGCGTTCGGGTTGTGGTAGGGCAGCCCCTGTGCGCGCTTATATGCGGCGGGATTTGGGATGCGCATCGCGTTGAGGCGCTTTGCGATACCGGCCTTGCTCATGCCTTCGATCGTAAACCAGCGGAAAATGTACCGCACAACCCCGGCCGCTTCAGGGTCTATCAGCAGCCGGTGCCTGTCGGAGGGGTCTTTTTGATATCCATAGGGTGCAAAGGCACCGATGAATTCGCCGTTTTTTCGCTTGCTCATGAGGACGCTGCGTACTTTGAAGGAGGTCTGCCTGCAAAAATCGTCGTTGATGACGTTTTGCAGAGGCACAAGAATGCTGTTCATCAGCTCGGGTGCACGGTAGCTGTCTAAAGCGGGAAGCTCCAGCGAGATAAAACGCACGTCCAGTTCCACAAACAGGCGCTCCATATAATGGCCCGCCTCGATATAGTTTCTGGAAAGCCGCGAGGGGTCCTTGACGATGACGCAATCCACGCGCTTTGCCCGGATATCCGCAAGCATCTGTAAAAATGCGGTCCGGTTGGTGTCCGTGCCGGTAAACCCATCGTCCACATAGACTTCGTACAGGCAGAATTCCTGGGGGTGTGCCAGCAGGTAATCCGCAAGCCTTTGGCGCTGGTGCCGTACGCTCAGACTCACGTCGTTGCCGTCCTCTTTGGAAAGCCGTACATAGAGCGCGGCGTTCCAGACGCGGGGTACGGAAGATGGGATGAGCGGGCTCATAGCGGTTCCTCGGGGGCGTTTATCAACAGCTCTGGAAATGCAGCGTCAAGATAAGCGCTGAGCAATTCGGCGGTGGACGGGCCGTCCGCCTGAAAGAGCAGGCGGACCGGGACCGTGCCGCAACGCAGGAGGATATCTCCCCGGCGGTTGAGCGCGGCTTTTAAAACGCGGGGTTCCGGCAGGGCAGCAGAGATATCAAGACATGCCGCATCCCTGCATGCTTCCGGCTCCCGCATGGCAGGGGGCCGCAGTTCCATAATGCCACCTCCTTTATTGGTGAAAGCGAAAGGCTGGACGCCCGGTTTTCTTTTTGGGCAGTACCATCGCTATGCGCCCGCGCTTGTACAATATGCGTTGTGCATCGCAATACGGCGCCACCGGTCCGATTGGCCCCGGCAATGCGCTCTCCGGCGTACAGGTACAGCTGCAGGGCAGCTCCGGCGGCACTGTAGCAGACAGCGCAAACGTGCTGTTTGACGTCAACCTGAACAGCGTCAGCCCCAACATCGCTTATGCGCCCGTAACCGGCGTATTCACGATTACGGAGGCCGGCACCTACTACATCAGCTGGTGGGTAAGCGCCGATGGCGCGGAAGCGGCAACGAATGTGGAGTTCACCATCGAGACCTCCACCGGCGGAGCAATCTCCGCAGTATCGCCCGCTCCCACAGTGACGACGCAGTTGAGCGGCAACGCGCTGATTACCGTCGTTACCGTACCCACGACCTTCTCCCTGGTCAACAACTCCGGCGCTACCGTAACGTATGGCACGGCGGCTGTGCAGGCAGACCTGACCGTGGTGCAGATCGTATAACACAAAAGAAGACAGAGCCAATAGGAAAGGGGCCGCCACAATGTGGAGGCCCCCAATTTTTCACACCATCCATTCCCCTTGCGTGCAGGCGGGATACCATGTATACTCGCATTAGCAGAGTAGGCGTTGTGCATGCGCGTTTGCGCTATGCGGCAGGGGATGGGAAGTTGCCTCTGCCCGAAGGGAGTCTGATGATCCCGGGTCAACAGCCGCGTCCGCTGCGCAATACGCCCATTATTTTTTTGGGTGAAGTTGCGCCCAGAATAACGGGCGTTTTTTTATGCGCCCGCGTGGGAGGCGCTTTTCATGAAACCGGTATTCCATACAAAACGGCTTGTTCTCTGTGCGTTGTTCACGGCAATCGGCGTATTGCTTTCAGGGCCGCTGAGCATTCCTGTCTTTCCGCTTGGCATTTATTCGCTCAAAATTGGTCTTGGCACATTGCCCGTCATCCTTTCGGGCATCCTCTTTGGCCCGGTGTACGGCGGCATTGTCGGCGCGCTCACCGACCTGCTGCAGGTGCTGTTGTTTCCCAAGGGGGCGTTTGTGCCGTGGTTTACCATCGTAGCGGCACTCAATGGGGTCCTCCCGGCGTTGTTTTTTTCTGGAAACCAGCGCGCGACTCTCTTGCGCCTGCTTGCCGCTGTCGGAAGTGCCCAAATCTTCTGTTCCGTTATCTGCAATACGTTCCTGCTGGTGACGCTCTACGGCATTCCGCTTGAGACGATACTGCCGCTTCGCGCCATCAACCAGGCGGTGACGATTCCGGTCTATGTGCTCCTGCTCTGCCTGCTGTTCCCGCTGCTCAAAAAGCACGGCGTTGCGGGGACGCCGGAGACGGCCCCTAAAAAACAAAAAGAATAGTAGTTTTTTGCATGAAAACGAACGCCCGGCGCAATAGAAAAAGCGCCGGGCGTTTGCTTCGTTGCTTGAACAATCAGATTCTTTTCGGCTGGTTGAAGAAGCTGCCGATGGTCATGATGATGGCAAACAGCAGCAGGTACCAGGCCACAGCAATCCCATGCGCAAAGATCGCGGCCACCACCATGAAGATGGAGCCGAGGATGGCCAGCGTGGGAATGAAAAAGCGCTTGCCGAAGGAAAGCTCCTTCTCGTTCTTCATCAGCCTAAAGAAGATCGGGATGTATGCAGCATACAGGGTGACGATGGGAAGCTCGGACGAATCGAACGACAGGGGGCCGAACCAGGATTCGGTCAGGTTGGCGCCGTAGAAATACAGCAACCAGAAGCTGCAAAGAAGAAGGCCAAAGATGGAGGAGTTCGCAGGCATGTTGGTGCCGCTGTCCACCTGCTTGAAAATATCGGGGCGCGGGCCGACGTTGCGCGCGGCAAGCGAATACATGCCGCGGGTGCATCCAAGCATCAGGCCGTTGAGCGTGCCAAGGCACGAAATGACAACAAACACAAACAGCAGCGTGCCGCCCACATTGGAAAAGATCTTCGTAAAGGCGGCCTTTGCGCCTTCCTCGCCGTTTTGCATCATCTCGGCGTTGCTGATACCGCCTGCAAGACCGACATAGTAGAGGATATAGACGACGATGACGATGATGGTGCCAAACAGAAGCGCTTTAGGCAGGTTCTTCTTTGCGTCCCTGAGTTCAGCGTTGATGCTGGTTGCAACAATCCAGCCCTCATACGCAAACGCGCTTGCGACGACTGCCGTGAAGAGCGCCGCGCTTTTTTCCACCGGGACGACCACGGTGGTGAAGTTTTCTACCGTCATGCCGTTGGTTAGCCCCGCTATGGTGCCGATTACCGCCATCAACAGCAAAGGGATGAGCTTGATCACGGTAGTGGAAACCTGAAATTTTCCGGCGGCTACGGGGGAGAGCGCATTGACCGCGTAGCTTGCAATCAGGTAGAAGCCCGCAATGATCATGCATTCCGCTCCCACAATGGAGAAGCCTAAAAGCACGCAGGTATACCGTGCCGATACCCATGCAAGCACGGAGGTAATGGCCGGGTAATAGACCGTCGCCATGAACCAGCCGATATAATAGCCATATTTTTTGCCCATGGTGACGTCGGCATAGTCTACAAGGCCGTTGACGTATTCGTACTTTGTCGCCATGATGGAAAACGTGTAGGCGCAGATGATCATGATCAGGCCGCCAATGATCCAGGAAAGGATGCCCAGCGCCAGATCGCCTCCGGTGGCTGTCAAAATCTTTTCCGCTTTGAAGAATACGCCGCTGCCGATGACGATGCCCACCACCATTGCGATGGCGGTCATCAACCCGTATTTCTTTTTAAGCTCTCCGTCCATAGCAAATAAATCTCCCTTTTCTGTTCTTTTGTTTCCTGTCTGAAGATGCAAAAAACAGCAGTCCGCCGTTTTGGAGAAAAAATATTGCAGATTGCCCGTTAATTGATGGAAGAAGCTGCCGCGGCACAACATTGTCAATGCGGCTGAATGGTTACCTAACGTATTATCGCGTAGCGGGCATGCCTGTGTCAATAGCGGAACCCTCTTGTATAATAAAGTCGTACTGAATATTGTTCCACAGGGAGCGTTATTGGTACAATGCAAGCAACGGATGGAGGTGGGCGTTTATCTCCTTGGAGGTAAGTGCCTGTTTTCCTTAGCTTCTGTGACGTGGTATACTTTGATCATATTCCGCGAAAGCAGGTGATTCATTTGTATTTCTTTAAATACAAATGCTTAGAACGATGTAACTGCTCGGCACAGTATTTTGACAGCTGATTGTGCCGAGTATGCCAGCTGCCTAAGATGCTGTGCCTTTTCAAAGTTAACTAATATTTGAAAAAGGAGCAGCAAATCATGAATTACAAAGAATTAAAAAACACATGGATGGAAGAAGAACAACGCGCTTTTCAAGGATGGGATTTTTCTCACTTGCACTTCCGATGGCAACATGGGCCCCTCGCGTGGGATTACAAATCCATTGTAATGGAATACCTTCATTTTACAGACCGGCTTTTGGATATGGGGACTGGCGGCGGAGAATTTTTACTTTCGTTAGGCCATCCATACGAGAATATAGCGGTAACAGAAGCGTGGCGGCCAAATATTCAGCTGTGTATGGAAAAGCTTGCGCCGCTTGGCATTCAAGTCTATCCGGTACAGGAAGATGACCCTCACCCTCTGCCAATTGCTGATGACAGCTTTGACATCGTGATTAACCGCCACGAATCATATGACTTGCATGAGGTCGGGCGCATTTTGAAACCGGGCGGCATGTTCATTACACAGCAGGTCGGCGGAGAAAACTGCACTGCGCTTGAAAATCGCATTAACCTTGAAATTCCGGTTCATCAGTCTTTTTCCATAGAAACGGAACTGCCCCAATTCCATGACTGCGGTTTCTCAGTGCATTACTCAAATGAGTGCTATCCCCAGTTAAAATTCTTTGATGTTGGAGCCGTTGTTTTCTGGGCCAAAGTTATTGAATGGTCTTTCCCGGGGTTTTCTGTGGAAAGAAACTATGATAGACTGTGCGCTCTGCAGGATGATATTGACCAAAACGGTTTTATCTCTGACCTGGAACACAGATTTATCATTGCAGCGCAAAACATGAAGTAGCCTTCCTGATCTCCTTTGGCTTTTGCCAAGGGAGGTTTTTTTGCTTCCCCTTGACTTTATAATTGTCGGTTTTAAAAGAAGCACAGTAATTTTAAAAAAACAGAAGCATCCTTACTTGTAAAACACCGATGGGAAAAAGGAAATAAATATTATTCATTAATCAATTATTGCGGTATTTCAAAAAAATAAAGATAATGTACGGATAAAATAAATGACATGGCATAAAAAGTCCAGGGATTTTGCCTGTTTGCGCACTATATATTTTCTAAAAAGAAATTTCCATTTTCGGAATATTTATTTCTATTTAAAGTATCCCGGCGTATCTTGGCGCGTGTATAAAATGAATTAATTGTTTCATTGGGGTAAAAAAATATTGCGCAGGAAATGATTCTGCGCAATAACAAGACGCATATTTGTGTTTACAATCAATGTGTACGCAGCCAGCTGAGGATGTAAAGCAGGCTCAACAGAAGCTGCAACACAAAAAGGCCGATGCAAACATTCTTTCGCACGTTGTCCTTGCGGCGGTGAAAGATGTTGACGCCTACCAGGGGCACGACGGGAATGATGCCCGCACAAAAAATGAACGCTACGGTGAGCAATGAAGAAGTCCTCCTAAACTCGCATCGTGGCTGGTGATACAACCTGTGACGGGTAATTACAAACTATAAATACCGTATCATATCCTGTAACAAGCAACAATCGGGGGTTACTGGAAGCAAAGGCAATGACGCGCAAAATAGCGTGCGGCTAGCGGGAGAGGAGAATGTAAAAAGAAAACAAATATTCGTATCAGGTGGTTTTCCTTCGTAAGACTTTCTGATACAATGTATGTCGAATACAGAAACTGGGGAGGGCACGGATATGGTCAGGCATGTGGTTTGCCAGAAGTTTGAGGATGCGGCGGATGCCAAGGAGGCGGCGCGGATGCTGCGTGCGTTGGTGGGAACGGTACCCGCTTTGCGCAGCATGGAGGTGGGGCTAAACGAGCTTGCGTCCGAACGCGCGTTTGATCTTGTGCTGATTGCCACGTTTGACGATATGGAAGGGCTGCATGCATATGACACGCACCCCGCGCACGCAGAGGTACGCGGATTCATCAAGCCCCGCAGAACGGGAACCGTGTCTGTTGATTATACGTTTTAATACGCCGCTGGAGGCGGATGAAGGGACAAATGGACGAATTTAAAGTGGTATCCCCCTTTGAACCGCAGGGCGACCAGCCGCAGGCGATCGATACGCTTGCGCAGGGCGTGGAACGGGGGGACAGGCTGCAGGTGCTTTTAGGCGTCACAGGCAGCGGAAAAAC
>JAEYLA010000120.1 GCA_023461495.1 Bacillota bacterium
GATCGCCGGGCATCAGCACGGTTTTTGCAATCTCTTCCTTGGCGCAGGCAATATGCGGGGTCTTTATGATATCGCTCATGGATCAAATCCTCCCAAGATTTTTCTTTTAGTATACCACAATCCTGCCCGGACGGGACAAGGGAAGGGCCTTGTCTGCATAACCCGAGCGGCGGCGGCATATCTTGCTCCAACCTACATGCTGTGGGAGGAAACGCCATGCCATTGATTACCGTCCCCTATAACCGCGAAAAGGCCGTGGCTTACGCCCGGCTGTGGGCTATGGGCCGCAACCCGGCTTACTATGATTTTTCCAAGCTCGGCGGAGACTGCACAAATTTTGCCTCCCAGAGCGTATACGCGGGGGCGGGGCAGATGAACTTCAAGCCCGTGCTCGGCTGGTACTACCGCAGTTCGCAGGACCGTTCCCCGAGCTGGACGGGCGTGGAGTATTTTTATAATTTCATGGTTAACAACCGGGCGGAAGGCCCGTTCATGCGCCTTGTATCGCTGGAGGAGCTACAGCCCGGGGATGTGGTGCAGATCAAATTTGAAGGTCCGCATTTTGCGCACAACCCGGTGGTATTGTCCGTGGGTTCCCCGCCTACGCCGGAGAATATTCTGGTGGCCGCGCATACGATCGATTCCATTGACCGCCCCCTCTCCACGTATACGTATACCGCGCTGCGCCCGCTGCATGTGCTGGGCGTGCGCAAGTGGGGATAAAGAGGAATGGCAATGTATATGAGCAATTGCTCATAGTTATGCGTTTCTAAATACTTACAAAATACGCGCTCGTTTTCTGCGGGGAAAGCGCGCGCTGTCTGAAAAAGCGCCTGAAAATGGCGCGTTTCTTGCGTTTTGGAGAGGATGATGGTATACTTCCATATATATTCGTATCGCATGCTCTCTTTTTTTTTGTGCATGCACGGCATCATAACGCATATTTATTCATTTGGAGGAATAATCATGCATTCGATTGGGGAAACCACACATCAACTCAGGGCGGGGACGCACACGCTGGAGGCGATCTATAACACCATCGTCTCACATGGGGATGCGCCAAGCGCGCAGTACGACAAAAACGGGGAAATTCGTTACATCACGTTCAGCGAGTATGACAGGCGCGTGCGCCACGCGGCGGCAGGGCTGCAAAAGGTTTTGGGCGTGCCGGAAAAACCGCAGTACATCGGCATCCGGATGGACAATTCACCGGATTATATGACGGTATTCTGGGGCGCTATCATGGCGGGCTACCAGCCGGTGCTCATCGACTTCCGCGCGGACGCGAAGCAGACGGAGCATATCGTTGTGCAGACGCAGGCGGTCGCCGTAATCGCGCTGGACCAGGTCGCCCTGCCTGCGGGCGTGCATCTTCTTGACCCCGCGCCGCTGCTGCAGGATTGCGACGGGCAGGTGCGCGGCGGGTTTGCAAACCGTGTCGCCATGTGCACCTCCGGCACCACGGCTTCTTCCAAGGTGTATGTATATGACGGACAGGCGCTCACCGTGCAGCTTTTAGACTTCTTAGCGCTTGCGCGGACGTCGCCCACGTTTTTGAACGATAAGCCGCACAGGGTGCTCGCGTTCCTCCCCTTCCACCACATCTTCGGCTTTATGACGATGATGATGGCGTACACGGTTTTCGGCAAGACCATCGTGTTCCCCAAGGACCGCACCAGCAAATCCGTGCAGGAAGCGTGCAGGCTCCATCAGATCACACACCTGTTTAACGTGCCGCTGTTCTGGAACTCCGTCGCGCAGAAGCTTTTCCGCGCGGCGCGGCAAAAGGGCGAGGACAAAGAGCGCAAGCTTCATAAGCTGGTGGAGGGCTCCGTCAAGCGCCAGCGCGTGTTCGGCAAGGCCGGGCGCAAGTATTACGCGAACCTGACCTACGGTATCCGCAAAAACCTGCTGGGCACGCATTTGAGCTGCGGCATCAGCGGCGGCGGGCGCATACTGCCCGATACGCTCAAGCTGCTAAACGGCATCAGCTGTCCGCTCGTCAACGGCTTTGGCATGACGGAGGTGGGCATCACCTCCGTGCAGGTGTTTGACAGCATTGATGATCAGCTTTCCGGCTGTGTCGGCAGGCCCATGCAGAGCGTCAAAATCAAGGTGAAGCCGCGCGAAGGGGATAAACCCTCCGTGGGCGAGCTGTTTATCAAATCCGCCGCCATGCACATTGGCCGCATGGTGAACGGCGAGCTTGTTCCCGCCGAGCTTGATGAAGAAGGCTATTTCGGCACCGGCGATATCGCCCGGTTTGAGCTTGGAAAGCTCTGGATCGAAGGCCGCTTAAAGGACGTCATCATCAACGAGAGCGGCGAAAACGTGTATCCGGATGAACTCGAGGACGCGTTTGCCGATATCGAAGAAATCCAGCAGGTCTGCGCGTTCGGCGCGGATTTCGGCGGCCCGTATGAGGACATCACGCTTGTGGTGTACGCGGAAAACGTCCAGCGGGACCGCGCGCGCATGGATGCGCTCATCAACGCCCTTTCCATGCGCAACGCACAACTGCCCATCTACAAGCGGGTGCGGCGCTGCTTCTTCTCCCT
>JAEYLA010000121.1 GCA_023461495.1 Bacillota bacterium
CGGATGCCGCGCTGGCCGACGCATGCGCCCACCGGATCGACCTGGGTATCATTGGAGGATACCGCAACCTTGGTACGGAAGCCCGCCTCGCGCGCAATGGAGCGGATCTGTACGATGCCGGACTGGATTTCGGGCACTTCAAGCTCGAACAGACGCTTCACCAGGCCCGGATGCGTACGGGAAACGAGCACCTGCGGCCCTTTATTGGTCTTGCGCACTTCAAGCACATAAACCTTGATGCGGTCGTTGCTTTCAAAGCTTTCGCCCGGGATCATTTCATTGGGCGCCAAAAGGCCGTCGGTCTTGCCAAGCTCCACATACGCGCCGCTCTTTTCCACGCGCTGTACGATGGCAGTCAATACCTCGTTCTCTTTTTCTACATATTCATCATAGATAACACCGCGCTCCGCCTCACGGATGCGCTGCACGACCACCTGCTTTGCAGTCTGCGCCGCAATGCGCCCAAAATTCTTGGGCTTTACCTCTTCTTCGAGAACATCGCCCACTTCGTAAAGGGTATTGATTTTACGCGCGTTCTCCAAAGAAATTTCAGAGTGGGGGTTATCTATTTCTTCCACGACGGACTTGGAGGCAAAAAGCTGAATTTCGCCGGTATCCCGGTCGATTTCGGCACGCACATTGTTGGAGGTGCCAAAATTGCGGCGGTAAGCGGAAATCAACGCGTTTTCCACCGCGTCAATCAGGATTTCTTTGTTGATGCCCCGCTCTTTTTCTATGGCATTGAGCGCATTGATAAATTCGGCGTTCATGGTTCGCACTCCCCTTACTCTATCAGATGAATTCATTCATTATTATCTTGTTGCGATTAGAATACGATATGCGGACGGACGGACGCCGCATCCTTTTTGAGGATTGTGCGCTCTTTCCCGTTTTTCTCCACAATCGTAAAAGCATCGGCGTCAAAACGCAGCAGCGTGCCGATAAATTCCTTTTTCTTATCCTGCGGCGCATACAGCTTGACGACGATCTCTTTATTCAGGCTGCGTTCAAAATCACGTTCTTTTTTGAGCGGCCTGTCAATACCCGGAGAAGAAACGCTTAAAAAATAGGATTGCGTGATGGGATCCGCCTCGTCAAGCAACGGCTCGACGGCACGGCTCACCTGTTCACAATCGTCCACGGTGACGCCGTTTGGCGAATCGATATATAATGTCAGGATCCAATCCGTCTGTTCTTTCTGAAATTCAACGTCGATCAGTTCGTAACCCAATTCCGATACGGTACTCTGCACCAGCGCCTGCACCACGTCAACAGTTTTCAAACAATACCCTCCGTTTGTATTCGCCTTATGGCGGCAGAACCGTCTTATCAAAATGAAAGAGTGGGACTCCCCACTCTCCTAACGCCAACAATTCCAACAAGTCGTATTATACCACGCCGTCTTCGTATTGGCAAGCGTATTCCAAAAAGCTTGTTTTTGCGTGCTTTTATCTGTTTTTGGCATGAAACCCGTTTGGCGCTACTACCATTTGGAAGGAGACTTTTACACCAAGAAAACAACGCTCTGATACGGGGAGGCTTGCTTTGGAACATTACGAACTCTTGCTGCTTTCCATAGCGCTTGGGATGGACGCATTCACCGTAGCCATCTCCGAAGGAATCCGTATGAAAACGCTGCATGTCGCCCATGCGCTCAAAGTCGCCCTGTTCTTCGGGCTGTTCCAGGCGCTCATGCCAATGCTTGGATATCTCTTAGGGATTACGGTGGACGAATATATTGAAACCATCGACCACTGGGTGGCGCTTGGCCTCCTTTGTTTCATCGGCATCCGCATGATACGCGAAAGCATCCGTATGAAACCGGACTGCCGCGGCCGTTCCTCCCCCCAGATATCGGACACGCGCACATTGCTTGTGCTGGCTTTGGCAACCAGCATCGACGCGCTTGCGGCGGGCGTCAGCCTTGCCATACAGCACGCCCCCATTTTCCCATGCGCCGCAACCATCGGCAGTATCACCGCATTGATGTGCTTTATCGGCGTGATGATCGGTCACCGCGTCGGATGCCTGTTTCAACGCCGCGCGGAGCTTTTGGGCGGCGTTATGCTGATTTTGATCGGCGTTAACATCCTGCGCGAACACCTGCTTGCCTAAACGTTACACCTCAATCTCAGCGGTAAGCACTTTTGCGCCGTGCGCCTGCAGCAACGGCGCAACAACCGTCTCGATATATTCTTCCACCTGCTCGGGCGCACGCCCGATATAGGCGGAAGGGTCCAAAATATTCTCCAAATCCGATGCGCTCAGCCCCATGCGCGGGTCTCCTGCAAGACGCGCAAGCAAATCGCAAGGAACGCCCTCTTCCTTCATGCGCGCTGCCGCGGCCATGGAATGCTCCCGGATCACTTCATGCAGCGCCTGCCTGTCCCCGCCGCGCTTTACCGCCTCCATCAGCAGATTTTCCGTCGCCATGAACGGCATCTGTTCCATCAGATGCCTGCGGATGACGGCAGGATACACCTTTAACCCATCGGTAACGTTGAGCATCAGGTTCAAAACGGCGTCCACCGCCAGAAAGCTTTCCGGCAAAGAAATTCTTCTGTTTGCGGAATCATCGAGCGTGCGTTCCAGCCATTGGGTAGAAGCCGTCATGGGTGCGTTCTGCGCGTTTGCCATCACATAGCGCGCAAGCGAGCAGATGCGCTCACTGCGCATCGGATTTCTTTTATACGCCATGGCGGAAGAGCCGACCTGCCCTTTTTCAAAGGGTTCCTCCACCTCATGCTCATGCTGAAGAAGCCTGAGATCGTTTGCAAACCGGTATGCGCTCTGCGCAATGGCGGAAAGCACGTTCAGGATGCGGGAATCCACCTTGCGCGGATACGTCTGCCCGCTGACCGGGTA
>JAEYLA010000122.1 GCA_023461495.1 Bacillota bacterium
GAGCATCCCGCACATTATGCAAAGGCATTTATCGATGCCGGTGCGGATGCAATTACAGTACACGCAGAGTCCCAATCCGATCCGTTGCAGGTATACGAACTCTGCCAAAAAGAAAATGTCGGCTTTGGAATATCGCTTTGTCCCAACACGCCGCTTGAACGCGTAAAGCCGCTGCTTGACCGGTTGGACATTTTGCTGGTTATGAGTATCAATCCCGGATTCGGCGGGCAGGCCTTTATGCCGGAAGCATATGCGCGCATCCGTGAAGCGGTCCGGTTGCGCGAGGATTCCGGCGCGCACTATCTGATCAGCGTGGACGGCGGCGTGAACGCTGCAAACGCGGCAGAAATCGTTGCATCAGGCGCGGATATTCTGGTTGCGGGCAGCGCGATATTCAATAAGGCTGACCGGAAAAAAGCAATTGCAGCGCTGCAGAATGGAGAAAAATGATGATGCTAGAACAGAAGATATGGGGAACCGCCGCCGCCGCCTATTCAATTGAAGCCGAGGCCATCCCGCATGCGTTTACGGGTTTAGATAGGAAAGCGTTCCTGCGAGCAGTGGACGCGCTCGCGCAGGCGCCGCGCATCGCCGCAAGCGGATGCGGTCACTCCGGCATTGCATGCCAGCATTTCGCGCACCTGATGTGCTGTATCGAGCGCCCGGCGCGCTTTATTTCTCCCGCGGAAGCCGTCCATGGCGCAATGGGCTATCTGCAGCAGGGTGATGCGATTCTACTGGCGTCCCGCGGCGGGAAGACCGCGGAGCTGCTGCCTATCCTCAACATTTGCGCCGAGAAAGGCGTCACCGTCATTTCTGTCACGGAAAATCTGGACTCGCCTTTGGCGAAGGGCGCTGATATTGTGCTCCAGATGCTCGTCACCCGGGAAACCGATCCTTACAACAGTCAGGGTACAACGAGCTTCACCGTATTGTCCGTACTGTTCGACGCGCTGCAGGCGGCGCTGATCGAGGCTACAGGATTCCGCAATGAACAATTTGCGGTGATCCATCCGGGCGGCGCTGTTGGTGAGCGCCTCAATCATAAGCCTCTGGAACAGCGAGCCTGAATAAGGTATACTGACAGCAGCAAGTACAAGGGGGCATCTAGATGGCCGGAGAATTAAAAATTGATGCACGCAGGCAGGAAATCCTTTCGCTGCTCCGCCGGGACGGGCAGGTGCGCGTATCCACACTCAGCGAGCAATTGGGGGCAACCCCTGTTACCATCCGCAGCGATTTGGACGCGTTGGAGCGGGATGGTTATTTGGAGCGCACGCAAGGCGGGGCCATCCAGACCATGAAAAACTATTACAACATGGATTTTCAACGCCGCACGCGGGAGCATATGGATAAGAAAAAGTCCATAGCCGCTACCGCCGCAAATATGGTCCATGATGGGGATATCCTGCTGATCAATTCCGGCACAACCACCTATTTTACAGCTATGGAGCTGAAAAAACGAAAAAATTTGAACATCGTTACCAATTCCATCTCCGTGGCCGTAGAGCTGGGATGCGTGCCCACCTTCCGCGTCATCCTGTTGGGCGGGGAAATTAATGCGCAATATTCCTTTACCTATGGCGAGGATGCCAAAAATCAGCTCTCCAGCTTCAAGGCAGATTGGGCGATTCTATCCGTTGATGGTATTTGCCCGGATACGGGACTTACCACCTACCACGCGGAGGAAGGCGTTATCGACCGCATCATGATGGAGCGGGCAGCCCGTACCATGATTGTGGCCGACAGTACGAAGCTTGGATATGAAAGCTTCTCCCAGGTCTGCAGCCTTCATGGCGTCACCACCTGGATTACCGATCAGGAGGCCAATTCTCCGCTGGCGCAACAGATTGCGGAAAAGGGCGTCAATATCCACTTCGCATAAAGAGATGTATATACGGAGCTTTCCGTGATACGACGAGTAGAATGCATTGAATACAGCCTTCCCCTGCAAAACGGATTTTAGCCTAAATAGCGTCTCATGGCATGCACAAAATGATGCCGTTGTTATGAAAGCGGAAACCGCAAAGCATTAATTCTGCTTTTGCGGTTTTCCGTTTACCTTACTGCACGCGTCATTATCTTTCATGCAGCCGCCTGCCAATCTAAAATAAAGAATTCAACACTTCAATCGTTTTTTCCACCAGCATATTGCCGCCCTCCGGGCCGCAGATCGTTGATGCCGACTTGCTGCTGTAGCTGCCGCCATGTACGGCCGCCTCCGTAGGCAGATAGCCGCCAAGGCCGTTGGAAAGCTGCACGACAAAAAGCTGCTGCGCCTTTACGCGCGCTTTCATGCGCTGTGCATATTCATGGTAGAGCTCGAACGGATTTGTCATGATCCCGATTTCGCCGATGCGGACAAAGTGGCTGACGCAGGGAAACACCTTTGTTTTTTGCTGCAGCTCCCACCGCAGCACATCTCCCTGCGGCTCAAATGCGCGCACAACATCGGCCATCTCCATCGGGTTTTCCTTGGAAAACGTCCGTTTGATGTGTTCCACTTCCTTTGCGGACGCCTCATACGCCTCTTTTGAAACCAGCCGGAGCGGCAGGTCCAGCCGCAACACCTTATGGGCAAACGCGGGCGTGTAATCGATATAATTGCGAGCCGTTTTATATCCGCGTACAACGGCTTGCGCAATTCGTTCGGCAATCTCTTCGCATTCGCGCGTCATGTCGAAATTGCGGAAGACCTCCTTGGTCTGACCGCCCCAATCCCGCAAAGCCTGCTTGTTGTATTTGCTGATGCGCACCAAATCCAGCGGCGAGATGTCACCGGACGCACCGCAAAGCGGAAGCACATAGATATTCCCCAGCGCTTCGCGTATGGCCGCCCGGGTAAATCCCCAGTAATCCGCCGTAATGAACCGGTGCAGTTCAAACACCTGCGACGGGCAGGGGATGTCTACAGCAACGCCCGTCAGACGGCCGTCCACATCCCATGTATACAACAAGTCCACAGAGGAATCCGCACCACTTTCAAACCCCACAAAATCATCCCTTGAGCAATCGCCGTACATGACGGTTTCAGGGCCATCGGGTTTCCGGAAGATCGGCCTGCGGTTAAATCCTACCACAGCATAGTCATGCGCGTAGCTGATCCCTCCCGACTTCCTGTTCTGCCAGGCGCGGGCAATGACGCTCGCAAGACGCTCAACAAGGAATGCCTGCGCCTCCCCGCCATGCAGCGCATCCTCCCCGACAGGGGCCGGAGGCAAAATATCGGCACCGAACACATGCGCATTGTCATCCCGCATAAAGTCGGAATAGAAATCCGAGGAATTGTGCGTATGCGTCGCGCCTATCGAAATATTCTCAAAGTTCAGGTCCGTTACGGCAGACAGCTTTTCCTTGAGCAACTCCGTAATATGCGTCGGATACTCCGTCATATCCACCGATACAAATACCGCCTGGGTTTCCCCATTGTCCAAAGCCAACGCAGTGGCCGTGATCGGGTCCCGCACATACTCGGAAACCCGGTGATACATCTGTCCGATCATCAACAGCGGCCGATCCGCCGTAATACTGGTTTGCGCCCATCCAATTTTAATCGTCTTCATACCCATTCCAAATTCACATATTTTAGAGCAGTTTAATATCCAGCAGTTTGCAAAAGTCCCGTACCGCCTCGCGGTGGTCGCCATAGCAGACGATGACATGCTGGCTTGAGACCTTCTGTGCAAATTCCTCCACCGTGCAGTCCTGTGGAATCACCTCAAGGCTCGGCAGCTGCGGCGCAGGCGGCACCCAGCCGCACTCTTCCCACGGTTCCGGCGCTTTTGCGTCCGCAAGGTACATGTGCATCCGGTAGGCTCCGTCGATATATATCAGCCGCATGCAGGTCACAAGCCCTGTCTTGACGCGGGACACATTTAACAGGCTACTAGACAGCAAGCCGAAGGCCGTCGGCAGTACGCGAATACTCCCATCCGTAGCCGCCGCCGGGATATAGTCCGGCACGCCGATGAGCATGCTGTTTTCAAAGAATTCGTAGTATTCAAGGTAGGGTACCGTCTGCCCCGTGATGCCGGAGGCGATCAGCTGCGTGACAGCGCCCATGACGTCGTTTTCAGGCACCGTCAGTACGCCATAGTAATGCTCGAGCAGCATGAACACCATAGCGGGCGGAAAGCCAAGCAGCTTTTTCATTCCGTCCACATCGATAAGCGTTACCGCCCGATAGCCCCGTTCCTCGATTTTTTTACCGATGGCCAGCGCGTATTTTACGCCGGTTTCAAGGATCAAATCGTCGCATTCCTTTTCAAACGTCCAGTTTTCCTTGACGAACGCCACGCCCTCGCGCACCTTCTGCGCATCAAGGGTCTCAACGTTCTGTACCATTTCCAGCATTTCAAAAGGCTCAACCTCAACACCCAGCTTGCCGCGCATGCTGTTGCCCTCAAACTGGGTACCATAGAGCAGCATGTCGCGGTAGCCCATTGTGCCGACGCGCGCGCTTCTTAAGCGCCGTGCGGCATATGCGGCGTTCGTGAACGCCTCGATTTTCTCCACGGGCTCGGGCTTTCCGATCACGTTGTAGATGTACTTGAACCGGTAGTGCATCGCCTCAAACGCGGGGCGTATGGCGGTGGTTGCGGCTTGATCGGCGGTCGTTATGAGACGCCCGCCTTCCCGCCAGCCGCAGAGGCCCCAGAGCAGCATCGGCAGATGGCGGAAGGCGTCCGTCACGCGGATGACCGCATGGGTCGGCACCCAGCCAGCCACGCATACAATCAGGCAATCTGCATCGGCGGCTAAGAGCTTTTCTATTGCCGCGTCCGCCGTTGCGTATGCGGCGTCGTCTATCACAATACCGGCGTCATATAACTCGCCCGTAACGCCGCCGTTCATTGTACCAAGCGCCGCGTCATGCTTGATTTTCAGACGCTCAAAGGGCGTATTCACTTCCCCAAAGCAGACAAAGCCGATTTTCTTTTGCATAAGGTCTTCCATTATCCTCTTCTCCTTGTTTATCCAACTACTTTCTTGCCGCGCCCGCGTACGTCGAGCGCAACGGCACAAATAAAGATAATACCCTTAATCACATATTGATAGGAAATACCTACGCCAATCAGGTTCAGTCCATTGGTTAAAGACATAATGACGAACGCGCCTACCACAGAATTGATTACGCTACCAATACCGCCTGTTGTGGAAACCCCGGCAATATAACCTGAGGCAATGGCATCGAGTTCAAAGCCGCTGCCTGCTGTGGGCGTAGCGGCACCCAGACGAGCGGTATAGAGTATGCCGCCCAGCGCAGCCATACAGCCCATGGACACGAATGTACCAATCAGAACCTTTTGTACATTTACGCCAGAGAGGGAGGCCGCCTCCATATTGCCACCCATTCCATATACATAACGTCCAACCCGGGTGTTATTCATCACAAAGCTATATGCACCCGCTATAACAGCCACAATTACGATTGTCCAAGAAAGGCCATTATAAGCTGCCAGAACATAGGCCAGCGCACCGATAAGGAGCGCGAAAAACACCAGCTTCGTTACGAATATCGGCAGGGATACCGTGGTGAATTGATAACGCTTAAGCTCTCTGCGTTGCTTTACCAGCATAGCGGCCATAGCCACAATGGTAAGGATGCCCACCATCAGGGTTAAGCCATGGAGATTACCTATCATAAACAACTCTGGCAGGAACCCATTGGACAGGCTCACAAAAAACTCATTGGTCACAGGGATCGTGCCGGTAGATTCCGTAACTAACGTCAATAGACCACGGAAGGCAAATTCACATGCCAGGGTTGTAACAAAGGCCGGAACACCCAGTTTTCCGATAATCAGGCCCTGCATCAGTCCAATGATGGCGCCAAGCAGCAAAACCAGCGCAATAACAATCCCTACAGGCCAGCCAAGCACCAGCAATTGTGCCGCACAAGCGCCTAAAAATCCCGCTGCAAAGCCCACAGAAAGATCGATTTGGCAGATAATTAATACCAACGTCATACCTACGGCCATGACGGCGATATAGCCCGTTTGGTTAATCAGGTTGGTTATGTTCCGCGCCGTCAGGAAATTGCCCTTACTGAGGATTTGAAAAACCAAAAAAATCACTGCCAATGCAATATACATGGCATAGTTGCGTACGTTTTTCCGCGATAACTCCAAAATTTCGCGGCCCAGGCTTCTTTTGTTCATTTCAGTCTGATTCATGACTTTGCTTCTCCTCCGTATTCGTCGCCAAACGCATGATGTTCTGTTCGGTTGCCTGGGATGCCAGCAGTTCTCCGGTAATCCTGCCTTCACACATAACGTATATGCGGTCACTCATGCCTAAGATCTCCAGCAGCTCCGACGAGATCATGATGATGGACATTCCCTTTTTCACCATTTCATTCATCAGTGAATAAATTTCGTATTTTGCACCAACGTCGATACCGCGAGTTGGCTCATCCAAAATCATCAGCTTGGGATTGGCAAAGATCCACTTTGCTAACACCACCTTTTGCTGGTTACCTCCAGAAAGATTCAGAACGGTTTGTTGGATTGATGGTGCTTTGATATTGATATCCTTCTTTAATTGCTCTGTCCGTATGATCTCTTCATTCCGGTTAATCACATGCCGCCTGACCAAAGATTTAAGATTGGCAAATGTTGTGTTGAAACGTATATCCTTGATCAGTATAAGACCACTTTTCTTTCGATCCTCCGTGGCATAGGCGATACCCGCACGTATGGCCTCATCCGGGGAGTGAAAGCGGACGCGCTTGCCTTCCATCACAATTTCACCGTTGGTAATCTGATAGCCGGGCGTGTTGCCGAACAAGCTTAAGGCTAGCTCCGTCCGCCCTGCGCCCATAAGACCGGCAACTCCAACTATTTCGCCCTCACGCACGTGCATATTGATATCATGCAAAATTTCTCGGTTCAGCTTTGGATCATAAACCGACCAGTTCTTTATCTCAAAGCAAACATCACCGAATTCATGTTTGTCGCGCTTGGGGTATATATTTTCCATTTCGCGCCCAACCATATACTTAATGATTTCGCCTTCGGCGATCTTCTGTGCTGTCACATCCAGAGAGCAAATTGTTGCGCCATCGCGGAGTACGGTTACCGTATCGGCAATGGCAACAACCTCTTTGAGACGATGCGAAATCATAATGATGGTCACGCCCTGCTTTTTTAAGTCCCGCAGAAGCTGCAATAGATTGCTGCTGTCTTCTTCGTTTAGAGAAGAGGTAGGCTCATCGAGTATCATCAATTTAGCGTTTTTGGATAAGGCCTTGGCAATCTCGACCAACTGTTGGCTGCCCACGCGCAATTCACGAACCTTGGTCCGCGGATTTGCATCCAGACGTACTTTCTTTAGATATGCTGTGCCCTGCACCATGGTCTCGTTCCAATCAACCAATTTCACCTTCATTAACTCATGGCCGAAAAAAATATTTTCCGCAATGGTAAGCTCTGGAATCAGCGCAAGCTCCTGATTGATGATGGCAATTCCTTGCTTCTCGCTATCCCGGATCGAATGAAACTTTACAACTTCGCCGCTATACAAGATATCGCCTTCATAGCTTCCATACTTATGTATGTCGGACAGTATCTTCATCAGTGTGGATTTCCCCGCGCCATTCTCCCCCACAAGGCAATGAATCTCGCCGCGGCGAACACTGAAATTCACATTTTGCAAAGCCTGGACACCTGGAAAAGATTTTGATATATCCCGCATTTCCAGAATATTTTCGTTCACAATCACACCTCGCACTCTTTTTAACTCCTAACTTGAAGATGAGCGGTATACACCGCTCATCTTTTACGCGTATGATACAGCCCGGCTTACTTCCATCCGGTAAATTTTGAGCCATCATATACGCCGGCCTCGAAGAATACTTTTGCGATATTATCGGCCGTTACCGTAACCACATCAGCCTGCACTGTTGCCACATCAACCGTACCATTATTGTAGGTAGTGTCCGTTGCCGGTGTTTGGCCTGCCAGCAGGGCACCTATAATGGCCTTAGTCCCCTTTACCAAAGCCTGAGAATCCTTGTAAACGGTCATCGATTGCTTGCCATCAATAATATACTGTACGGATGCCTCTACGCCGTCAGCACCGGTAATCGTGAGCGTGGTAATCTCGGGATCAGCCCGAAATGCATCGGAGAGGGCACGGCAACAATCGTCATCCGCAGGGCCTAGCACAAAGCAATTACCCTTCGCATCAGCACCCACAGCGGTGAGATGTGCTTCTGCCAACGCCTTACAGGTAGCCATATTCCATTCGGTGTCGATCGTTTGCATGATAGCAATCATTTCATCGCGTGTAAGATCATTTTTGTCCTTAACCGACAATGCCTTGCCGCAATTGCGTACAACAAATGTGCCATCGGCAATATAGGGCTGCAAAGCCTTCCATGCGCCTTCGAAAAAGAGTACGGAGTTGTTATCCGTCAGTGCTCCTGAATAGATATATAGGTTGTTCCCCTTCGTGCTACCCGCTTGTTCGATTAGATAGTCGGCCTGCGCCTTGCCAACGGAGCGACTATCGAAGGTTACATAATAATCAAGCTTGTTGGTATTCATAATCAATCGGTCGTAAGAAATAACCGTAACACCCTCTGCCTTTGCATCGTTCACGGTAGAGGCTGCTGCTGTTGCATCGTAGGCGCACAGAACAATGATTTTAGCACCCTTGCTGATGAGCGTTTCCACGTTGGTTTTTTCCGTTGCAGAGTTATTTTGGCTGAACAAAATCTCATAATTGTAGTTTTCGCCGCCAAAAATATGCTCAAAATACTTCTGATCGTTCAGCCACCTGGATTCTTCTTTTGTGGGAAGCACAATCCCGATTAGAGCATCTTTTCCTGCAGACCCGCCAACTGCCTCATTTCCCGTTTGCGGCTGCGCTGCGCATCCAAAGAATGACATTGCCACCATAAACACCAAGGCAACCGCGATTCGTTTTTTCATGTTTCCGCCTCCATATAATATGATTTGAAATGGGCCTTGTGATTTGTGGCTTGATTATCTCATTTCGATTTGTTGGTGTCAAGCAAAAATATGCAAATAATTTACGCAAATATACGCAATTATGCAACAACATTTTGCGCTATGTTGTCTTCCGAATAATCAGCTTGGGTTGGAGCGCCACCTGCTGCAGCGCGCCTGCCGAAGACTGAATCCGTTTCATAAGAATGTTAATGGCAATAGAGATCATGTCTTCACTGGGGCTGGCGATAGTCGTGATGCCACCCTCCACATATTCCGATTCGGTAATGTTATCAAAGCCGAGAATTGCAATATCTTCAGGTATTTGCAGGCCCGCTTCCCGTATAGCATGGATGGCACCGATGGCCATCAGGTCATAGCTGGCGAACACGGCATCTGGCCTCTCCTCCATACTTAAGAGCTCCTTCATTCTAAGGTAGCCACCCGTAGCGCCCCGCTCCCGGCCAACGGCAATAAACTGCGGCAGCCAGCTTGGAACGCGCTCTTCCATCACTTGTTTGAATATGACATGGCGGTTTTCCGTCATGCGTTCTCCGATAAAGCCAATTTTTCGATATCCCCTAGCTAGCAAATGCTGAATCCCCATCACGATCCCGCTGGTTTCGTTGGTATGGATACAATCCACATCGATCATATCAAAGTACTTTGACGTCACCAGCATAACGGGTAGCCCGCTTTTATGGATCGCATGCATAATTTCCTCAGATATTTTTTCCTCATCGTCCATCACAATCAAAAGGCAGCGCACGCCAATGCTTTTCATAATTCTGATAGCAGAATGCAAATTGCCATAATCAAAATTGGTAATTTGTATCACTGTGGAATAACCGCGCTGTGCGAAGCGTTCTTGCGCAAGATGCACGATTTGGGCATAATATTCCGAGCAAACCTCCGCTACAATCAGCCCGGCGATATTCCATTCGGGAGAATATTTTCCGCCGCGCCCTTTTAGGGTATAGCCAAGTTCTTCCGCAGTAGCACGTACACGAGCCTGCACTTCTTTGCTAATGGAGTTGCTCCCGTTCAGGGCTCGAGACACAGTTGATACACTAATCTGCAGATGATCTGCAATCTCTTTCAAATTTGCCATACAAATCCCTCCATTTCAAAAACCATAATAGCATTTTATTTCTATGTCTGCAATTAATTTGCATTATTTGCGTGTTGCATTTTGCACACCATGACGTATATTGTTTACTATATCCTCAAATGATCGGAGTTCACACAAAAACATTTTGCATATTGTTGCATACTTAGCCACAATCTACGTCTTAGGTAGTTGCTTTCATAAAAAGAGGCGGCTCAATCATTCCTTTTTTGACCTTCGCAACATCAGAGCAAGCACATCCATGATTATAGTTAATTATACTTTTGTTAAATTAACTTATTGCTTTCTTTTTTGATAATTATTATACTGTTGCCGAGGCGGAACAGGTGCATGTCGCAGTCTTCCGAATTTACTATATGAGAAGGCAGCCTGTGCGCTGACGGAAAGGATCACACAAAAGGTGCCGAAGTTTACTTTACGAAATCGAAACGCTCCAGTTCTGTTGGCGCTCGTCTCCGGCCTTTTATTTTTTATCGGATTTGAAATAGGCGGCTATCAATTGGTGCTACGCAACGTTTCAAAC
>JAEYLA010000123.1 GCA_023461495.1 Bacillota bacterium
AATCAACCGGAATATAAGTCAATTATTGTACGGAGCGACATTGTTTGGGAAGAAAACGGTTCTATATAATAAATATATCGAAGACCACAAAGAATAGCAGGGAGGATGTTTGATTTATGGCATTCATTGATAAGCAGGAGCAGCAGTTGCGTCCCGCGGAAACACGCATGGCTCCCTACCCGGCAAAGTATATCACGTTGGCCAGCGGTGAAAAAATGGTGGTACGCCAGCTTACCCGGGAAGAATGCCCCATCGTATTGGAAACCGTCAAACCCCTTATGAATGTGGAGCGCGATTTTTACGATATCGTGGCCGCCCGCATCTATTCTGAAGTATTGGGCTATATGCGCCACCGTGTCAAGGGCGAATATGTATTCTTGGGCACCATCAAGGGTGAGATCGTCGGCGTGGTGAATGGGCGCATGCTCGATGAAAAAGTGGGCATGAGCTACCATACGATCACCATAAGGCAGGGCCTGCGCATCGGCGCGCAGTTGTTTGCTGCCAAGATGGAGTATCATTTTGATTACCTCAATCAGGATGAAGTCTGGATCGTGGCCGAATCCCCCAACGGTTTCAAGCGCTGGATGATCGAATATGAGCTCATTTCCAGGCCGGAGACCTGGCATGAGCTTGGCGGCGTGCCCACCTACGTGCTCACCCGCGAGCTTTGGGAAAAGCATAAGGCGGCAAAATGCACCGGCCGCAGGCCTGTGCCCGATGAACTCATGGAAAGCGCGCGCAACCCAATCCTGCCGAACACATATCCACAAATATCTGGCTTCAAAAGGGGGTAGAGACATATGAGACCTGTCGGCATTGTCGGTGTGGGGCACACCAAGTTCGGCAAGCACAACGGCTCATTTCTGGAGCTTGCCGCTATGGCGGGCAAGCAAGCGCTTGACGATGCGGGCGTACGCCCGGTTGCCGGCCACGGCATTGATCAGCTCTTTTTAGCTTCCATGGGCTCCGGTACGCTCAACCACATCAGCGGCGCGGCATCGGCCCTGGTGGATACCCTGAATTTGCGTCCCGCCATGGCGGAGACGGTGGAAAACGGCCCGGCCTCGGGCGCTTCCGCCATCAAGCTTGCGTACATGGCAATTGCGAGCGGCATCTGCGATACCGTGCTTGTCATCGGCGCCGAGCAGATGCGCGTAGTGAGCGGCTGGGAAGGCACGGACTTTGTAGCAACCATGAGCCACCCCGAGGCGGAGTACCCCTACGGGCTTACGCTCCCCGCATTCGCGGGTATGTTTACAAGGCTGTATATGGACAAATACGGCGTGACCGAAAAGGACCTCTCCATTGTCAGCGTCAAGAACCATGAAAACGCCATGCACAACCCGGTGGCGCACATCCACTTGGTTCCTGACCTGCATGCGATTACGGAGGACGAAGACGCCCATGTCATCAACCCCTATGTGGCGGAGCCGCTTCGGGTTTATCATACCTGCCCGGTATCGGATGGCGCCGCAGCCGTCTTGCTGACCGCTATGGACAGCGGGCGGAAGTTCAAAAAAGCGCCCGTGCGTATCGCGGGCATTGGCCAGGCAACGGATACGCACGTGGTGGCGGAGCGGGAGGTGCCCACAGACCTGTTTGCAGTGCGCGAGGCCGCAAGGCGCGCGTATGAGATGGCGGGCATGGGGCCAAAGGACATCGACGTTGCGGAGCTGCATGACGCGTTCCAGATCCTTGAGATCGCGGAAAGCGAAGAGGTCGGCTTCTTTGAAAAGGGCACCGGACATCTCGCCGCGCGTGAAGGCAAGACGAGAGTCGGCGGAGAAATCCCCATCAACACCTCGGGCGGCTTAAAATCCAAGGGGCACCCGCTGGGGGCGACAGGGGTATCGCAGGTGGTGGAGATTGTGCGGCAGCTGCGTGGTGAGGCGGGAGGCCGCCAGGTAGAGGACGCAAAAACCGGCCTGACCGTAAACTTCGGCGGCTTTGGCAACAATGTGGTCGCCGTGATTCTTACCCAGGATGAAACGGACGCTGCAAAGGAGGTGTCATGATGGAACTTTTCTATTATGAATGCGCCCAATGCGGCGAGCTGCACCACCCCAAGCATTTCGTGTGCCGCAAATGCGGCGCAACCGAATGGATCGAGCATCCTCTGAACGGGGAGGCGACGGTCGCAACCTGGACAAAGGTCTACAACCTGCCCGAAGGGTATATGAAGCCGTATCTTTGCTTTTGCATCGCGCAGTTTGACAATGGCCTGGCGGTGAGCGGGCAGATTAATGTGGACCAGCCGCAGACCGGCATGCGCGTGCGCGCAACGGTGGGCGTGGTCAAAGAGGCGGTCGGAAAGGACTGCTATGGGTTCATATTTGAACCCGCATAAAATTGCGGGTACGATGGCGGATTGCCGGGGCACCTGAGTGAAACAGGGTGTTTGACGTACTGCGCCGGGAACTGCTCCGGCGCAGTACAACGTGTATTTCGGCAGACGGCCGGTGTTCCTTTTCCCAGTGCCGGGTCGGCCCGGCGCATTTCTCCTGAGACTCTAACATAAGCGAAGCACAGCAATCAGAATATACCGCGACCATGCGCGCCCGATTGGGCCCGAGCCTTTCTAAAGTTACCCCGGCGGGAGATTCCTGCTGCTGGGGTATTTGGTGATTTAGGACCATCCGGCAAGAGGACACAATATGGCGAGCGCGCCGCGATCTTAAAACCAATTCGAAACGGGGGAATGACAGTTGCAATATACAACGCTCGTCCGGCACAACCTGTATTCCGATTCGGTAAGCCTGATGCGTATCGGCAATCAGGCAGCCTCACTCCCCGGAATGGAGGACGTGCTTGTAGGTATGGCGACGGAGCTCAACAAAGAGCTGCTGCAGAACATGGGCTGCATGACTGCGGAAGCCGAAGCTGCCGGGCCAAATGATCTGATCATCGGCGTCGTCGCGCGGACGGAGGAAGAGCTGGCCGCGGCGATCACAGAGATCGATGCACTGCTGCAGAATAAGAAACGCGCAACATCAGCGGCAAAAGAGGGCGCGGTGTACGAGACCATTCTCGACGCGGTGGAGCAGGAGGAAGGCTTTAATCTTGCCATCGTTTCCGTACCGGGTGCTTATGCCGCGCGGGAATGCGGCATTGCGTTAAAAAACGGCCTGAACGTGTTCCTCTTTAGCGACAATGTTACAGTAGAGGACGAAATCCGCCTCAAGCAGCTCGCCGTAGAGCGCGGACTCTTCATGATGGGGCCGGATTGCGGCACCGCTATCCTCAACGGCGTACCGCTGGGGTTTGCAAATGTGGTGCGCAAAGGGGATATCGGCATTGCGGCGGCGTCTGGCACAGGGCTGCAGCATGTGACAACGCTGCTGCACCACATGGGTGCGGGCATCTCGCAGGCCATCGGCACGGGCGGGCGCGATCTTTCCGCAAAAGTGGGCGGGAAAACGATGCTGTTTGCCCTTGACGCGCTAAACGAGGATGAAGAGACGAAGGTCATCATGATTCTCTCGAAGCCTCCCGCGCCTGAGGTGGCGGAGGCCGTGCTTCAAAAAGCAAAGGGCCTCAATAAGCCCGTGGTATTGTGCCTGTTCGGCAGGGAGATGAAGGGAGACTTGGGCGGCATCGCGCTTTGTGCGGATATGGAGCAGGCAGCCATGAAGGCTGCGGAACTCTCGCTTGGACATCCCGTTGCGCTTTCGGATACGTACTTTGACGTAACACCTGTGGAACGCTTCCAAAAGCAGCGCAGGCCGGAACAGAAATATGTGCGCGGCATATTCGGCGGCGGCACCGTGTGCGATGAAGCGATGGTGACATTCCGCGCGCTTCATATCCCCATCCGTTCCAACATCCCGCTTTCAGAGGGAGAGGCGCTCTTAGACATCCACCGCAGCGAAGGGAATGCCTTCCTTGATATGGGAGACGATTACTTCACCAAGGGCAAGCCGCATCCCATGATCGATCCCGGCCTGCGCAACAGGCGCATCGTCGCGGACGCACTGCTTCCCGATACCGCGGTGATGCTTCTTGACGTGGAGCTTGGCTATGGCTCGCATCCCAATCCTGCGGGCGTGCTCTTGGAGGCCGTGCGCGAGGCGAAGGAGAAGCTAGGGGAACGGGAAGTGCTCTGGATCGCTTCCGTTATCGCAACGCCGGAGGATCCGCAGGGATATGCGCAGCAGATGCGCCTGCTTGTGGACGCCGGGTTTGTGGTGACGCTGAGCAATGTGCGCGCGGCCAACTTAGCCGCGTCCATCGTGCGGGAAGGGGGCGCGGTATGAGCAAACTGTTTGGTAAGCCCATCAAGGCAGTAAACCTCGGCAGCCGTGATTTTTATGAAGACCTTGTCAAGCAGGGCGTTGCAGCCGTATATCTGGACTGGAAGCCCGCGGCAAACGGCGACGCGGCGCTGCTGCAGGCGCTTGAGCGCATGGAGGATCACCCCGAAATCGAGGCCGCAAACATGGAGGCGCTCAGCCGCATAAAGGAGGCGCACCCATACCTGATAGACGTCGGCATTGCGCGCGATGTAATCCCGGGCATGACGGAGGATACGCTGCTGCACGCGGGGCCGCCAATTACTTGGGAACGCATGAGCGGGCCGCTGCGCGGGGCGGTGATCGGCGCGCTGCTGTTTGAAGGGCGGGCAAATACGCCCGAAGAGGCGCAAGCGCTTGCGGCGTCCGGCAAAATCACGTTTGCCCCCTGCCACGAGCATGCCACGGTCGGCCCCATGGCGGGCGTCATTTCGCCCTCCATGCCGGTATTCATCGTGGAAAACCGCAGCGGCGGCAACAGCAGCTACACCACCATGAACGAAGGCTTGGGTAAGGTCCTGCGCTTTGGCGCTTACAGCGAAGAGGTGCTCACCCGCCTAAAATGGATGCGGGATGTGCTGGCGCCGGG
>JAEYLA010000124.1 GCA_023461495.1 Bacillota bacterium
ATGCCGGTTTGTCTGAAACGCCTCAAGCGCTTCCCCGATGCCGCGCCTCTGAAACTGCGGCAGCACTTCGAGCATGCCGATAGAACCTTCCGCGTGCTCGCCGATAAAGCCCGCAAGCTCCCCTTCCACATAAGCGCCGTACATCACGCCCGCATTGAGCTGTTCGAGCAGATAGTCAGGGTCCAGATGGTGGGAATACCACTGCGCCACAAACGGAAGATGCGTATGATCGAGCACTTTTATCACGAGCTGCTTTGCAGGCCCTTTCACTGGCTCCCGCTCAAGGTATACCGCCTGCACGCATGCAAGGGAGGCATGCAGGTGAAGTGTTTCTTCAACCAGCGGAATGGTGAACGGCTGGTGCGCCACAAACAAATCTGCGCGGGGAATCAGGTTGAGCATGCTGCGCGCCGTATGCGCGTCCTTCGCGCTCATCATATAGACGTCTGCCGCCGTATGCCGCAGCAGCACGCCCGCCTTTGCAGCAAACAGGAGATCGCCCTTTTCCCGCCGGATCGCTTCAAGCATATCGATATGCAGCAAAGCGTCCTCATTCAGATACGTGAGCGCCAACGGCATGTTCATGATCATTCATTCCTTATCCGCAGGCATACCGCAGGGATATGCCGCCATCTTTTTATGCGTGTGAATGCGTTTACCGCCATCCATTGTACACCAGCCTGAGAAAGGCACGCAAGGCGTTGTGAAAACGAAAAGAGGGCGAGGCAAAAGCCCCGCCCACATATGCTATGATGTAGTCTCAGCCAACGGAAAGTTCAATCTGCTGGCGCTTGTCAAAGGAAGCCTTTATGGCGGCAAGGATGTTGCCGTGGCCGTCGTTCAGGCTCATGGTGGCGCTACTTACAACATCCGCAAGTTCCTTCTTTTCGTCCTCGGTCAGCGCGCCGTACTTAGCTTGGTCTTCCGGCTTATCAGACTCCGCCTTTAACGGCCTGCCGTTGAGGTCGGAGCAATACTTCTTGAACCATGCTTCCACTTCTTCCACGGTCTTGCCGACGAACAGCTTCTGGAACGCATCCATCTGTTTGCTCCAGGTGCCGGTTCCCATCACATAGCCTTCGCCGCGGTCACGCTTGGTGAGCCAGGAGTTGACTTCCGCAACGTAGTTTTCTTCGGTATCCGCAGTCTTGCCGTCCACCTTTCCATCGTGGTCGGCGTCGTTGTTGTAGCCGCCCTGGCCGGGGAAGCCGCTAAAGTGCGGCATGCTCTCGCCGTCATAGTTCGGGGTGGCATATTCGAGCTGATCGATATAGATCGCGAGGATCTTGCCGTCCGCGTCAAAGAGGGTGTTTGCAAACACCTGGTTGATACTGTACACGGGCACTTCCTGATCATCCTTGCCAGGCCCGATGCGCGGCGTGTTGTTGAGGCCAAAGCCAAGCGCTGCGGCGGAGGTGATTGCAAGGGGAACCCTAGTTTCATAGGCGTTCTTGATGGCGGCAAGGATGTTGCCATGGCCGTCGTTCAGGCTCATGGTGGCGCTACTTACAACATCCGCAAGTTCCTTCTTTTCGTCCTCGGTCAGCGCGCCGTACTTAGCTTGGTCTTCCGGCTTGTCGGACTCCGCCTTTAACGGCCTGCCGTTGAGGTCGGAGCAGAATTTATTGAACCAGGCTTCCACTTCCTCCACAGTCTTGCCGACAAACAGCTTCTGGAACGTATCCATCTGCTTGCTCCAGGTGCCGGTACCCATCACATAGCCTTCGCCGCGGTCACGCTTGGTGACCCAGGAGTTGACTTCCGCAACATAGTTTTCTTCGGTATCCGGGGTCTTGCCATCCACCTTTTCATCGTGGTTGGCGTCGTTGTTGTAGCCGCCCTGGCCGGGGAAGCCGCTGAAGTGCGGCATACTTTCGCCGTCATAGTTCGGGGTGGCGTATTCGAGCTGATCTACGAACAGGTTCAGGATTTTGCCTTCGCCGTCAAAGAGAACGTTTGCAAACACCTGGTTAATGCTGTATACGGGTACTTCCGTATCATCCTTGCCCGGGCCGACGCGCGGCGTGTTATTGAGGCCAAAGCCCATGTAGACTTCCGCCGCGGCAATGGATGCCGGACCTTCTTCAACAGGCGCTTCCGCCGCGGGAGCGGGATAGGCGGCAGGATCCAAAGCGTTATTGACCGCATAGATGATAGCCTCGCTGGTCACAGTCGCGCCGGAAATGATATCCACGTTTGTGGAGCCGGCTTCCACGATCTTGGCGGGCAGTTCGTCAAGCGCCTTTGTGCCGATATTCTTGGTTTCCTTCTCCCCAACGGCCTTTATGTCCACGATTTTGTCGCCATCCATGGTGACGGTAACGGTGACTTCACCGCCAAAGCCTTTGCCTGTGCCGGTAAGCGTCTTTGTCTGCGCGGCAGCGGGCGTTTCGGCCGGGGCCTGTGCCGGGGCGCTGCATGCGGCGGTGCCAATCAGCATCAGAGCAATCAGCGTCAGGGCAATCAGTTTACGCATTGAATTACCTCCAAAAATAAATATATTTGCAGCGCTATTGCGCGACAAACCGAACAATGAGCAAGCGATCAAACATGGCGAAAATGTGTCAATTTATTAACGTATGTATCATAGCATAACGCTATGTTTTCGTCAATGTGTGATTGTTATAACATTGACGAGTAGTTGGATATCCGTTACTAGATTTTACTTATTGGAAAGAGCCTGTACCAACGATAGTGCGATGCAGGATTTGCTTCCCCGCCCCGGTTTACATATAATAAACATGGCAGTCTATACGTTCATCCAAGGGAGGAAAACGCAATGCGGCAGGTCAAGCATCTCATCATGGTCTCTTTGGACGCCGTGGACAATGCGGACGTCTCATATTTAAAGACGCTGCCCGGCTTTCGCGCGCTGGTTCACCGCGGAACGCTTGTGGAGCACGTCTCCCCCACGTTCGTCACGAACACCTACCCGATCCACAGCTCCATCATCACGGGCGTATACCCGCACAAACATGGCCTGATCGAGAATTTGAAGACACAGCCGGGAAAAGCGCATCCTGACTGGAACACGCAGGCAGCGCTCCTTCGCGCGCCGACCCTCTACCAAAAGGCGGCCGAGGCAGGGAAAACCGTATGCTCCATCCTCTACCCGGTCACGGAAGGGGCCAAGATGTGCGTCAACGTACCGGAAATTCCCGGGCATATGCCGCTTTTCAAGCGCGCGAAGCGTACCCTAGGCGCAAATCCGGGGTATTTAATCAGCTGTGTGCTAAGAAACCTCAAATACAAAAAGCGCAGCGGCGTCGCCGGCCTTGACGATTTGACCACCGCCTGCGCCATCGATATGCTGCGCCGCAAAAAGCCCAATCTGCTGCTGTTGCACCTGTTGGATGTGGACGTCAACAAGCACGACTATGGCCCCAACAGCCGGGAGGCAAAGGAAGCAGTCGCCCGCCATGATGAACGTTTGGTAAAGCTTTCGGCGGCGCTCCAAAGCCTGTTTCGGCCGGAGGACTATGCGCTGATCATCTTCAGCGACCACGGCTGCCTGCCCGTACATACGGCAATCGATCCCAACGATGCCTTAAAGCAACATGGCCTCATCCGGGAACCGGCAACATCTCCCAAGGCGTTTGACGCGTTCTTCCATAACGCGGGCGGCACGGCATTTTTGAAGGTATACCAAAACGAAAAACAGAAAGCGGTACAGCAGGCGCTGGAGTCTCTGCAACAAGAACCCTGTGTTTCCCGGCTGCTGACAAAGGAAGAGATGGACATCGGCGGATTTTCGAAGGAGTTTTCATGCGGCATAGAAGCCGCGGACGGCTATTGCTTTGGCAAATTCCATCTTGGCCAGCACGGTTATGCGCTGCGCGACACGGGGTACCACCCCTTCTACCTCGCGGCAGGCTCCAATATTGCGGCAGGACGTACGCTTTCAGGCGGCTATGTTGTGGATATCTGTCCGCTTGCCGCGGAGCTTTTGGGGCTTGCGCCTTGGGAAATGGACGGCAAAAACCGCTTATCCTGAAGTGTCTTGGGCTGAAAAGGGAGCATTCTCATGCAAATCAACCGCCTGTTTGAAATTGTCTACCTGCTGCTCAACCGCAAAAGCATGACGGCAAAGGAGCTTGCCGCGCATTTTGAGGTTTCGCAGCGTACCATTTACCGGGATGTAGAGACGCTCGCGCAGGCAGGCATTCCCATATTCGCGCTCAAGGGCCAGTCCGGCGGCATCCGCCTCACTGAAAATTTTGTGTTCAACCGCTCCTTTCTCAATGCGGAGGAACAGGAAAATCTGCTTTCCTCTTTACGCGGCATGGAAGCCGTGCAGCCCGAGGTTGCAAAGCCGGTGCTCGGCAGGCTTTCGGCGCTGTTTGGGCTCGAGGGGCTTGACTGGATCGAAGTGGACTTCTCCCTTTGGGGCGGCCAGACGGAAGTCAGCGCGCTCTTCTCCCAGCTCAAAAACGCCATATTCGCACAGCGCGTCATCCGCTTTCACTATAGCGGCATGCGCGGCGATGCGGCGACGCGTGAGGCGGAGCCAGTGAAGCTCATCTTCCGCGGGCGGGACTGGTACCTCTTAGCATTTTGCCGGGAAAGAGAGGAATTCCGTTTTTTCAAGCTGCTGCGCATGCGTGAGGTTCGTTTGCTGCCCGAAGCGTTCACAAGAAAGCCCCTGCCCGATCTGAAAGCAAGTGCGCCTGCCTACGCCGCCCCTATGGTGGAGGTAACGGCGCGCATTGCAAAGAGTATGGAATACCGGGTGCGGGAGGAATTCCCGAAAGAGCGGTGCGAACAGCTTGAAGACGGCAGCTTCCTTGTCCGCTTTTCTATGCCGCACAACGCGTGGCTGAGTGAATATCTGATGACCTACGGAGCGCAGCTTGAGGTGCTCTCCCCCGAGAAGATCCGGGAAGAAGTGGTTGCGACGCTAAAAAATACGCTCAGCCTGTATCAAATATGACACGCTGTTGTCCACATTCCCATGCTATGCTCTGCATACCAAATATGATGAAAAGAGAGGCATACCGGTATGCAGTATGAAATCGTAACATTGCAAAGGAAGACCATCTTCGGCGTTCAGGCAAGAACCTCCAATCTGGACCCGCAAATGCACCAGATTATCGGTGGACTGTGGCAGACGTTATTTTCAGGGGATATGTTTTCGCGCATTCCCGGAAAAGTAAACGACCGGTCCATCGGCCTGTACTCCGGCTATTCCCCGGACAAAACAGAATATGACGTGACCGTCGGCTGCGAGGTGGACGGTACTTCTCCCCTGCCGCAAGAGATGGTTGCGGCTATCATTCCTGCGGGGCGCTATGCGAAATTCACCGCCATTGGGGATGATGTCGATACCGTGGGCAAGCTATGGGGAGAAATCTGGAACATGCCGCTTGACCGGGCCTATACGGGCGATTTTGAAGAGTATTTTCCAGCACCCGAGGGGGAGCCGCGCGAAATCCACATCTACATTGCGCTGCGCTAAAAGGAGGCAAGTATGGAAAAGCTGGATTATAAAAAGGCGTACAAAGATTTGTATCTGCCCAAGGCGGATCCTGCAGCAATTGAGGTGCCACCCATGCAGTTTTTGATGGTGGAGGGCTGCGGCAACCCGAACACGCCGGGCGGGGAATATGAAAAAAGCGTGGGGCTTCTGTATTCGCTTGCCTATACCATTAAAATGAGCAAGGCCGGAAGCGAGGTGGAAGGGTATTTTGAATATACCGTACCGCCGCTCGAAGGGTTGTGGTGGCTTTCCGACGGCGGAACATACGATGTTCTCAAAAAGGACAAATTCCGTTTCTGTTCCATGCTGCGGCAGCCGAAGTTTATTACGCAGGAAATATTCCGCTGGGCGTGCGGGGAGGTAGCGCGCAAAAAGGGCATTGATACCGCAACAGCAAAGCTCGCGCCCTTTGAAGAAGGGTTGTGCGTGCAGTGCATGCATATCGGCCCCTACGATGAAGAGCCGCAGACGCTTTTACGCATGCAGTGCTTTATGGAGGAAAACGGCTATGCGGATGATGTCGGCGAAATACGCCGACATCATGAAATTTACCTGAAGGACCCATTGAAGACCAAGGCGGAGAATTTGATGACCGTACTGCGGCACCCGGTACGACGGATACAACCCTCATAAAAATTTCCAGTTTATTCATCCTTTCCCGCTATTTCGTGGTGTATGATCATAAAAAAACATACCTACCGTTTGCGGAAGGACATGCCCGGGCAATGGATAAGGCAATCTCCAAAGTGAATACGTTCCTGCGTCGGCGCGGCGGATACGCGGTTGTATCCGCCGCGCTCTTTTTTGCGCTGTTATCCGGCTGCACGCCAAACAGTACGCCTCCCATCCCAACGCAAAGCACATCAATGCAGGAAGCATCGCCTTCCCCGTCCCCCGTTCCCGCAACGCCCGCCTCTACCCCGTACGCCGTTCTCGCCCCCGAAGGGGACACGGTGCGCACGCGGTTCCGCCCGCCGCAGGGATATGAACGAAAGCAGGCGGACGGCTACGGGGAATTCCTGCGCGATCAGGAGTTGCTGCCCGACGGCAGCCCGGTCCTTCTCTACAATGGTGAGGAGGCCTACACCCAAGGCTGGCACGCAGCGGTGCTTTCTTTAAGCGTTGGGGACAGGGACCTACAGCAATGCGCGGATGCGGCACTGCGTCTAAGGTGCGAATATCTCTACTCCATCGGAGCGTATGAAAAGATCAACTACCACCTGACCAACGGAGACGAATTCCCCTACAGCAAGTGGCGGGAAGGCTACCGGCTGGAGGTAGATGGCAACAACACACGCATGGTAAAAAAAGCGCAGCCGGATGAAAGCTATGACGCGTTCTACGCCTATATGCAGAAGCTCTTCAACTACGCAAGCACCCGCTCGCTGTACCCGGAAAGCACCGTTATTCCCCGGCAGGACATACAGCCGGGCGATATCCTGATTTTTTCCGGCAGTCCGGGGCACTGCATTATTGTGATCGATGTGTGCGAAAACGAGCTTGGCGAAAAGGCCATACTGCTCGCACAAAGCAATATGCCCGCACAGCAGGTGCATATCCTCCGCCCGCCATATACGGACCAGCCGTGGATGTTCTTAAACGAGCTTTGGGGAAGGATCCAGATCATGAGCTGGGGATTTACGGATGAAAACATCCGGCGCATGCCGTAGCCCTTACCGCACTTGACAAGCGCGCGGGCCATACTCTACTATAGGAAGTAAGTTGGAAATGAGAGGCAAGGCCGCTCCAGACAGGGTGTGTGCCCTGAAATTGGGGGGCAGTGTCTTTTTTGCGTATCGTGCCCGCATAGAGTCGGGCTGTTTAAAAGGAGGCAATCATGCAGATTTACAACACCATGACCCGCAAAAAAGAGGAGCTTGTGCCGGTACAACCCGGACGCATCAGCATGTACGCATGCGGGCCTACGGTGTATAACTTCTTTCACATTGGCAACGCGCGCCCGTTCATCGTGTTCGATACGCTGCGCAGGTATTTAAAGTATCGCGGCTATCAGGTGACGTTTGTACAGAACTTTACGGATATCGATGATAAAATGATCCGCCGCGCCAACGAGGAGGGCATTACCGTCAAGGAACTGGCTGAACGGTTCATCAAGGAATATTATCAGGATGCGGACGCGCTTGGCATCGGCCGGGCGGACGTCAACCCCCGCGCGACCGAGCACATTGCGGAAATTATCAAACTGGTGGAAACGCTCATTGAAAAGGGCCATGCGTACGCAACCGAAGAGGGCGACGTGTATTTTAGTGTGCGCAGCTACCCGGAATACGGCAAGCTTTCCGGCCAGAGTGTCGACGACCTTGAAAGCGGCGCGCGCATCGACCCCACCGAGCAGAAGCGCGATCCCTTGGATTTCGCGCTGTGGAAAGCCCAGAAGCCTAATGAGCCCGCGTGGGAAAGCCCGTGGGGCATGGGCCGTCCCGGCTGGCATATTGAGTGCTCCGCCATGAGCATGACCATCCTGGGAGAGACGTTTGATATCCATGGCGGCGGGCAGGACCTTGTCTTCCCGCACCATGAAAACGAGATTGCGCAGAGCGAGGCCGCAACCGGCAAGCCCTTTGCAAACTTCTGGATGCACAACGGGTACATCAACGTCAACAACCAGAAAATGTCCAAGAGCCTCAACAACTTCTTTACCGTACGCGATATTTCCCAAGAGTTTGACCTGGAGGCGGT
>JAEYLA010000125.1 GCA_023461495.1 Bacillota bacterium
TGGAACCGGATCGGCTGCGCATTGAAGTGACGGCGTCCTGCAGCTACCGCACGGGCGTTGAAATGGAGGCGCTCACGGCGGCGTCCGTTGCGGCGCTCACGGTTTACGATATGTGCAAGGCCGTGGACAAAGGGATGGAAATCGGCCCTGTGCGCCTGTTGGAAAAGACGGGCGGACGGTCGGGTACGTACAGAAGGATAGAGACATGAAGGATGAGTGGGGCAGGGATATTACCTATCTGCGCCTTTCCGTGACGGAGCGCTGTCAATTGAACTGCGCCTATTGCAGGGGCGGGGAAAATAAGGCTTCCGCTAAGGAGCTTTCTGCGCAGGACTTTGCGCGCATTGCGCGGGCGATGGCAACGCTGGGCGTCACAAAGGTACGCCTGACGGGGGGCGAGCCGCTGCTGCGCGGGGATATTTTGGAAATCGTGGAGCGCCTGCACGCCATAGAGGGAATCAAGGAGATTACGCTCACCACCAACGCGCAGCGCCTGCCGGGTATGGCGGCCACGCTTAAACAAGCGGGCCTGACGCGCATCAATATCAGCATGGATTCGCTCAATTCCGCGCGCTACAAGAGCATTACCGGAGGCGGAGCGCTTGCGCCGGTGCTGCTTGGCATGGAGGAGGCGCTTAAAGTAGGCCTTGTGCCGCTTAAGGTCAACGCTGTATTGATGCGCGGCATCAATGAGGAAGAGATCGACGCCTTCATTGCGCTGACGAAGGAACAGCCCATCGATGTGCGTTTTATCGAACTGATGCCCATGGGAAAGGGAGATGTTTCGCGCCGGATAACGGGCGATGAAATCATCAAAGCCCGCCCATGGCTCGTGGCGATTCCACCCCGGTACGCCGCGCAGCCCTCCATGGACTATACGGTGGAGGGGCACAAGGGGCGCGTCGGGTTTATCAACCCGCTTTCCCACCGGTTCTGCGGGTGCTGCAACCGCGTCCGGGTGATGAGCGACGGCATGCTCAGGCTTTGCCTGGGCGTGGACGCCGAGGTATCGCTCAGGGAAGCACTGGCTTCCCGGGAGGATGAGCAGCTCCTCGCCGTCATCCGGGAAGCGATCAAAAAGAAGCCGCCCCGGCATTGCTTTGAAGACGACGGCTTTCATTCCAGGAAGGATATGTCAAGAATCGGAGGATAATCATGGCCAGCATCGTTTCCATCAATCTGAGCGAAAGAAAAGGAACCATCAAGCAGCCGGCCACGGAAGGCCGCCTTATAAAAGGGCACGGTCTTTTGGGGGACGCGCATGCGGGCAACTGGCACAGGCAAATTAGCCTCCTTGCACAGGAAAGCATTGAAAAGATGATCGCCATGGGCGCGGGGGACCTAAGCTCCGGCATGTTTGCGGAAAACATCACGACAGAAGGCATCGAACTTTTCACTCTGCCCGTCGGCACAACGCTCAGGCTGGGGGAGTGCCTGGTGGAGGTTACGCAGATCGGGAAAACTTGCCACAAGCACTGTGAAATTTATAAAAAGATTGGCAGCTGCATCATGCCCTTTGAAGGGATATTTGCGACTGTTTTGGAGGAAGGCGTGATCCGCGCAGGAGATGTGGTGGAGATTGTATCGTGCAAGTGATACAATAGCTTTGTCGTTTTCCCATCAATACTTTGGAGGAACCTATGGCAAAGCACAACATGCTTGTAGCGCTTGGCGGCGGCCCGTCGCCGGTGATCAACGCTTCCTTGCAGGGCGTCATAGAAAGCTGTTTAAACGCGCCGGATTTATTTGAGAAGGTGTATTGCGCTGTCCACGGCATTGAGGGCGTGCTGCTTGAAGAGCTCATCGATATGCGCCTAGAAAGCCGGGAGGAGATCGCCCGCTTAAAAAACACGCCAAGCTCGGGCGCTGTGGGTACCTGCCGCTATAAATTAAAAGACGGCAATGAAGAGGATTATCAGCGGGTGCTCGACGTGTTTCAAAAGCACGGGATCACCTGCTTTGTCTATATCGGCGGCAACGATTCGATGGATACTGCCGATAAGATCAACAAGCTCGCAAAGGAACGGGATATGGAGCTCGTTGTGGTCGGCGTACCAAAGACCATCGACAACGATGTTGGGGACGAGGCGTTTACCATCATCGACCACACCCCCGGCTATGGCAGCGCCGCGCGCTACTGGGCGAACATCATCATGGAAGCGGAAGAAGAAAACCGCGGCATGTGCGTTTCCGAGCGCGTATGCGTGCTGCAGGCAATGGGCAGAAAATCCGGCTTTGTTACTGCCGCCGCGCGCCTTGCGGACCCGGAACGGAAGATGCCGCTGCAGATGTATTTTGCGGAATCCGGCCATACCCTAAAAAGCCTCACCGATCACGTCAACGATGAATTGAAGCGCAGCGGGCGCTGCGTTGTCGTCGTGAACGAAGGCTTTGATACCGGCGACCTTGGCGAAAGAAAGGATGGCTTTGGGCATACGGAATATGGCGCAAGCCAGTCTACCGCCGCGCAGAACGTTATCAATCATTTAAATAGCGTCGGGCTGTCCGCGCGCGGCAACGCCGTAGGGCAGGTACCGGGCATCCTCCAGCGCTCCTGCTCGCTGCACCGTTCCGCGGTGGATGCGCAGGAGGCCTATGCGGTCGGTGCGCACGCCGTAGCGCTGATTCTTGAGGGGCAGAGCGGCTATATGGCAACCACCTT
>JAEYLA010000126.1 GCA_023461495.1 Bacillota bacterium
CCGGACATCAGGCCGACAATGATCTGCCTGATATCAAGCCCTTCCTGCTTGAACAACGGATCCAGCGCTTCGAGCCGGTAGCCTTTGTGCAGGAGGTCATCCACCAGCAGCACCGGGCGCTGAAAGGACTTGATGGTGCGCATCTGGTTGACAAGCGAGGCGTACCCCGGGTATTCCGTAATGCGGAAGCTCTTCATATCCGGCGCATAGATCTTCTCCACATGCAGGCTTTTCGTTACGGTATTGGGTACGAGCATGCCGCGCAGCGTTTTTCCGTAGGGCACGCACATCGCATCCCCCAGCATGCGGCTGTCCTGCGGCAGGGTATCTACCCCGTTTGCCTTCATCACCTTGCTGATGAGCGCGTGGTTGAGTACGCCCGCGTGGAAGGAAAGCACCAGCCTTCCCGGAAACAGCCCGGCCATGGCGGCGGAAAAGCGCCCGTGCGCCTCACGCAGCACACGCACCACTTCCTCATCCCCCGCAAGCGGGGCTTTGATGCGCTCATGGATATCCTCCACAATTGCGATGGGCGTGCGCATATCCACCGCATAGACGGGCGCGCCGCGCACGGGGTCGGGCAAGCGCAAAAATCCCTGCCGCTCGAGTGCCAAGAAGAATTCCTCCTCCGGAGGACAATTGGCCGCAATCGCAAGGGCATAAGTATAATCCTGCCGCAGGCATACTGCAAGCGCTTCGTTAAGCAGCAGCCGTATCGTATCCCGCCTGCCAAACCCTTTGTTGACATAAATACCGGCGAGCACGGCAATTTTCCCGGAAGTATGCCTTCTAACATATTCCGCAAGGCGGATGTTCTCAAACTCCGCATACAGTTCGGCGGCGCTCGTCGTATAATACAGCGCGATCCCGCGCACCTCACTTTTGGTATCCTCCTGCCGCAGCAGCAGCATTTGCGCGCCCGGCTTTTGCAGCAGCACGGATAGCTCCTCTGCCGTCTGACCGCCCCGCTGTCCTTCTCGGACCTGTTCCGAAAACGCCAGCGCGTACAGTTGCCTGCGCGCCTCCCCATCCTCGGAGGAATAACTTTCAAACAGTAACTTCTCGGGCCGCAGCACCTGCTTATCCTGCGGTTCGCGCAGATACAGGCCATTGTCATAGATATAGCCCTGCACCGTAGGGTCTACAAGCGCTGAAATATCTCGGTTATTGTCCACACTTTCCCGAATGCCGCTGGAGCTGATTTCTTCAAGCGCGGGCGGCAGCATCAGTTCGGTGATATTGCCCTTTATGCGCGCAAACGCCAGTGCGCGTTCCTCCTCCAATTCCGCACCTTCCCTGCCCCTGAGAAACAGCACATGATGGAAGCCGTGGACCGATCCGGGTGCCGGCGCGTTCTTATAGGCGGAGGCGTTGCGCACCACATCGCTTCCTACGGCAATGTAAAGCTCCTTGCCGGAAAATAGGGCGCTCAGGCGCGATAAATCCGCCGGGTTCGCAAGGTTGACCGGAATATCGTCCGGAAAGAGATATACGCCAAACGTATCCGCGATGGACATGTTGGCAATACGCCGCCGGATCATATGCGGCTGCGTGTGCTTTGACCAGCTGAATTCGTCAATGGCAAGATAGACCTCGAACCCAAGCGCGCGGATTTGATCGACAATGCCCATATGGCTTGCCGAAAATGGATCGAACGTGCCGGGAAAAAACACAGCTTTAGAGAAAGTTTCAAACCAATGCGGGGAATGCGCGGCTTCCGCCTCAATTACAAAGCGGTAAATATGGTTGAGTGCCGCAGCATTGCTGAAAAACGTAAGTTTTCCCGGTGTTTGCTCCCGCACAAGCGTCAACAGCTTTTTATAGATGACGCCGAACAAAGCGCAAAGCTCCGTATGGGTAAGCGGGCCGCCGAACAGGTACCTTCCTACCACAAACAGCGCAACGCGGGCCGTCGCTTCATTGTGGTGTGCAATACCGCTTAAGAGCATGCTCATCATTCTGCGTTTGCGTGCTTCAAACGCTTCACCGGTTTCTGAAAATGCGTCCCGGTACGCTTCCGAATAATGCTGCAGCAGGATCCCCAAGGTTTCGAGCGTCACGCAGGCGGCGGGTTCGTTGGAAGACTTGATGTAACGCATGAGTTCACGCAGCGACTCATCGAGTTCTTTGGGATGCAGATAGAGCATAAAGCGCCCCAGATATTGCGGGATGTATTTGGAAAAATCATACGTTGCGCTTTCCAGCCCGCGGATGAGTTCCACGGCGATTTCGTTGCGCTGGTCCAGCGTCAATACCGCCGCAAGCTCAACGAGCGCTTCCCCCGCGCGGTTGCGTACGGCAAAGCGCTCGCTCACGCGGATCAGGTTTGCAAAATGCGCCGCTACCTGAAACGCATGCGCCTGCCCGCCATGATGCACGCGGTACAATAGAAGCTCAATATTGACCTCTTTGATGACCCAGGGCGTGGCGGTCTTTAAATTCTCCAAAAACAGGTCGGCGCTGTCGAGCCGCTCTAACCGCAGCGCGCTTAACGCTTCCTGCCGCTCGTAGCCCTCGAGATACGGCGCCGCAACGCACAGAAGATAATCGATGACAGGTTCCCTTTCCTCAGGCAGCGCGTCAATTACGCAGCGAATGAGCGGCATGAGGGACGCCGTCACTTCTTCCCGCTCGAGCACATGGTTCACAAGCCGCAGCGCCGCTGCCTGCATGCGCGTTTCTGACAGTGAAGCAAGATTCCCTGCCACCGCAAGCGGCGCAAGAAAATGCTCCGTCTTTATGACATATTCCGGCACGCGCAGAATGCTGTCGAGCAGCACAAACGCGGTTGCAGGTTCGAGGTACCGCTCGTTTTCAAAACAGTCAAGATAGATCGCAAGGTACGTTTCCACATCCGCCTGTTTGCAGCAGGTGAACAGGGCAGGAAGGATCACCTTGAGCGTATAGGAAATCCATGCGCTGTGATTGGGCGCGATTTTATGATCGGGAAGCAGTATCTGCTCCAGGCTTTCTTGAAAGACGGCAAAGCTTGTGGGGCCCGCAACCGGTATGGTGATGTTGCGGGGAAGCTCCTTGCGGTATACAACATCGAAGCTTGACAAAATCCGGGCATACAATGTTGCCGCCTGATAGCGGATATCCCCATGGCTGTGCATGAACAGCTCATACAAAAACCGCATGGTCTTGCTTTTCTGGTTCTGCGTCATGTAGCTGAAGTATTCGCCAAGAATATCAAGATAGGTGCGTATGTTCTGCCAGTCCGTCTGGGTGCGTGCGTCCTCAAGAAGGTCCGCAAATGCGGTTTTCGAGCTGATACGGTGCATGAGCGTAAGGTTGCTGGAGATCGCCTGGAATTTGAGCGCGGTGACTGCCCCTTCGCCTTCAAGCAACGCGGCGTCCCGATATGCGGCAATGCCCGCCTCCTCCGAAAATGGATCGGTGTTGACGCCCAAGGAGGCCATATACGCTTCAAAATCGGCAAGCTTGCGGTAGACGCGCTCATACCTCCGCCGTTTTTGATCATCTACGTTATCAAGCTTATTGAATATCACATCATAGGATTGCTGTAGCGTAAAAAACTCCATCCGCTCGCGCCCGCCTTCTGCCCTTGTGCTCTTTACGCGAAAATCCGCGTAAATGAGCAGCAGGGACTCTACAGGCAGGTTTTCAAGCTCCAAATCCCAGGTGGAATGGTTGGCCGCCACATGCGCGATGGTGTTGAGGCTATGCCGCTTAAGCCATTGCTCCGTATAATAATAGTGCAGATACGGGATACGGCGCTGTTCCTCTCCCTTGCAGCCGTATTTGCCGATATCATGTGTGGCCGCGGCAGCGGAGATGAGCGGGACATCCACCGCAACCCCAAGCGCCTTTAGCTGGCGCGCCATGTGTATGGCCACATGGTGTACCCCCGCCACATGGCTTAACAGATCAAACGGCATGATATCGCGGCCAATGCGCATCAGTTCCACAAAAAAGCTGCGCGCAGCAATCGAAAGAAAGTCCGCGTATTCCTGCCGGATGGCGCTTTGCCTGCACTCCTCTTCCGTTGCGAATGCAAAATGCGTATCGGGTGAAAATGGGCTCCCCTGCCGTTCTTCTTCAAGAAGCAGGCGGTAGGTCATTAAAAAAAACAGGCTTGCGCGCCGGAAGGAAGACGGAAGCGTTTCCTTTTCTCCGGAAGGAAACAGTTCCTCCACAAGCGCATGGTAAAT
>JAEYLA010000127.1 GCA_023461495.1 Bacillota bacterium
TATGCGGGCGCGTTCGGCGTATCCAAGGGCATGATACAGGAATTTGGCCCCGAACGGGTGATGGATACCCCCATTTCCGAAACCGCCTATATCGGCGCCGGCATAGGGGCCGCCATCACGGGCATGCGTCCCATTGTGGAACTGATGTTTTCGGACTTCATGGCGGTCTGTTACGACCAGATCATCAATCAGGCGGCAAAAATGCGTTATATGTTCGGCGCAAAGGTGAAAATGCCGCTTGTTATCCGCGCAGCCCACGGCGGCGGCACGGGTGCTGCGGCGCAGCACAGCCAGTCGCTTGAGCAGATGTATTGCCATGTGCCGGGCCTGAAGGTGATCGTCCCTTCCACGCCGTATGACGCAAAAGGGCTTTTAAAATCCGCCATACGCGATGACAACTGCTGCATCTTTTTAGAACCCAAGCTTCTGTACCGCACAAAGGGTATGGTGCCTGAGGAGGAATACACCATTCCGCTTGGCGTTGCGGATGTCAAGCGCGAAGGGCGCGATCTTTCCATCATCACATACGGCCGCCAGGTATTGACGGCGCTGGAGGTTGCGCAAAAGATCAAGGCCGAGACCGGCAAAGAGATCGAGGTATTGGACCTTCGCACCCTCTCGCCGCTCGATACGGAAGCGGTGATTGCGACCGCGAAGAAGACAAAAAAGGTCGTCGTTGTGCATGAGGCAACGCAGTTTGGCGGCTTTGGCGGCGAAATTGTGAGTACCATCGTAGACAGCGATGCGTTTTATTACTTAGATGCCCCCGTCAAAAGGGTGGGCGGCATGTTCTGCCCCATTCCCTTCAACCCGGAGCTGGAAAAGCGCGTGATTCCGGGACCTGACAGGATTGAGGCGGCAGTCCGCGAGATCCTGTAGCGGCAAAGGAGGAACAAAACCGATGGCGTTTACGGTCATCATGCCCAAGAACGGTATGGACATGCACGAAGGCGTATTGATCAAGTGGCTCAAGAACGTGGGCGACCGTGTGGAAAAGGATGAGCCGCTTATTGAAATTGAGACGGACAAGATCACAATGGAGGAGCCTTCCGCCTACTCCGGGGTGTTGTTAAAGCAGCTTGTTCCGGCGGGGACAAGAGTGCCGGTGCTTGCGGCCATCGGCTATATCGGCGAGCCCGGGGAAGACGTGCCGGATGCGCCCGCCGCTGCACCCGCCGCGGGCCTTCCTCCGACTGCGGCGCAGACCGCGGCTTTCGTATCAACGGCAACGGGCGGAGGGATCGCAGCGACTCCTTATGCAAAGAAACTCGCGCTGGATAACGGCATTGCGCTTGACGCCGTTGCGCCTTCCGGCAAGCATGGGGAAATTGTGGGTGCGGATGTGGAGCGGGCGCTCGCAACGCCGCTTGCAAAGCGGATCGCGGCGGATCGTGAAGCTAAAGTCACTGTGGAAGAGGTGCTGCGCGCAGGCGCTGTCGCGGCTGCGCGCGATGATGTTGTATTGAGCATGAGCGGCATGCGCAAGGCAGTCGCCCGGAATGTGGCGGAAGCCGCCCTGATACCCACCGTAACCGAAAGCACGGAAGCGGATGTGACAACGCTTTTGCAGCTGCGCGCAGCGATCAATGCGGGACGCGAAGAGAAAATCAGCATCAATGATTTCGTGTTAAAGGCGGTTGCAACAGCGCTTTCCAGGCACAAAGCGCTGTTGGTCAGCATGGGCGAAGGGGATACCATGATCCGGCACAGCCATGTGAACATCGGTATGGCGGTGGCGCTCAGCGAAGGGCTGATCGTGCCTGTGATAGAAGATGCGGACTGTCTTGGGCTGGAGGCGCTTTCCCGGCAGGCAAAGGACCTTGCTGTGCGCGCACGCAGCGGCAGGCTCCAGCCGGGCGAGTATCAGGGCTCCACATTCACCGTTTCCAATGTGGGCATGTATGGCATTATGTCCTTTACGCCCATTATCAATCTGCCCAATGCGGCAATTCTTGGCGTATGCGGCATTCGGGACGAGCTGGTGCTGCGGGACGGGCAGGTGGTGATTGCAAAGAAAATGGGGCTTTCCCTTACATTTGACCACCGCCTGCTTGATGGCGTGCCGCCTGCACAGTTTTTGGTAACATTGCGCAGACTTCTTGAAAATCCGGCGGACGTGCAATAGCATGCGGCGAGATACCGTCCAATAAAAAAGGCAGGGAGCTTTTCCCTGCCTTTTGTGCGACACAAATTAAGAAAGGAGCGTTATGACAATGCACGCTGTGGTTTTCTGCAATGCAGGGCAACCTTTGTGAACGGCGCATAAGTCGCGGAAAAAGGGGCTTTTATTCTGAATGACCTTACGGCAGCAGCTTTGGATCCAAAGCAAGAAGCTTCTTTGCCCTTAACACATCCTCCTGCGTCGCCGGCGGAATATCCGCCAGTGCATAGTCGCACCCCATCTGCTCCCACTTGTATACGCCCAGCGTATGGTAGGGCAGCAGCTCCACGCGCTCCACACTTTTGAGCGTGAGGAGAAACTCCCGCATGCGGCAAAGCTCTTCTTCACTGTCCGTCAGCTTTGGGATGAGCACATGGCGGATCCACATCGGGATGCCGCGTTCGGAGAGATGCTCCGCGAACGCAAGGATTTTGTCGTTGGGGACGCCTGCCAGCCGTTGATGGAGACCAGCGTCCATTGCTTTTAAGTCCAAAATCACAAGGTCGGTTACATCAAGCAGGGCTTGGACCGACTCAATCGCACAGAACCCGGAGGTATCAAGCGCCGTGTGGATGCCGTATTGCTTGAGAGAGCAAAATAGCTCCGCCAAAAACTGATGCTGCAGCAGCGGTTCGCCGCCCGTTGCGGTAACGCCGCCGCCGGAAGCGCAGATGTAGGTGCGGTACCGCAGGATAAAGCGTGTCAATTCCTCCACAGTGCGCTCCTGCCCGCCCGTCACCGCCCAGGTATCGCGGTTGTGGCAGTAGAGGCACCTAAGCGGGCAGCCTTGCATAAACAGCACAATGCGGATTCCCGGCCCGTCCACCGTGCCCATTGTTTCGATGGAGTGGAGATGACCGGTGATGGGAACGCCCTCCTGAGCAATCTTAGCGTTATGCAAACGGTCCTCGTTCATGTCACATCTGCTCGTGGATGGTCCGATTGATAACATCAAGCTGCTGCTTGCGCGTAAGCTTTACAAAGTTGACGGCATAGCCGGAAACACGTATGGTCAGCTGCGGATATTTTTCCGGATGGTCCATGGCATCTAGCAGCAGTTCCCGGTCAAATACGTTCACATTCATATGGTGGCCGCGTTGGGCAAAGAAACCGTCAAGCATGCTCGTCAGGTTGCATACGCGCGCGTCATCGGTTTTCCCAAGCGCGCGCGGCACAATGGAGAAGGTGTAGGAAATGCCGTCCTGTGCGTACTTGTAGGGCAAACGCGCGATAGAATTCATCGTTGCAAGCGCGCCCATGGTGTCCCGCCCGTGCATGGGGTTTGCGCCGGGTGCAAAGGGCTCGCCCTTCTTCCTACCGTCCGGCGTGTTGCCCGTCTTTTCACCGTATACGACATTTGAGGTAATGGTCAAAACGCTCAATGTCGGCTTCGCGCGGCGGTAGGTCTGCTGCTTTTCAAGCTTTTCCATAAAGAGCTTAACGAGGTATTCCGCAATGGAATCCACCCGGTCGTCATCGTTGCCGAATTTTGGATAATCGCCTTCCACTGTGAAATCGGTGATGATGCCCTGTTCATTTTTCACGGGGCGGACGGTCGCATACTTGATGGCGCTCAACGAATCCGCCGCAACGCTCAACCCCGCGATGCCGCAGGCCATGGTGCGCAGGATTTCCTTATCGTGCAGCGCCATTTCAAGCGCTTCGTAGCAGTATTTGTCGTGCATGTAATGGATGGCGTTGAGCGTGTTGATATACAGCTTTGCAAGCCAGTCCATCAGCACGTCAAAGCGCGCCATGACCTCCTCATACCCAAGCACATCCCCGCTGACCGCGTCAAACGCGGGCGCTACCTGCATGCCGGTAATCTCGTCCTTGCCGCCGTTGATGGCGTACAACAGCGCCTTTGCAAGGTTGCAGCGCGCGCCGAAGAACTGCATCTGCTTGCCGATGCGCATAGCCGAAACGCAGCAGGCGATGCCGTAATCGTCTCCCCAGTATTCGCGCATGAGGTCGTCGTTCTCATATTGGAGCGAGCTTGTGAGGATAGACATCTTTGCGCAATAGTGCTTGAAGCCTTCCGGAAGATTGGTGGACCACAGCACCGTCAAATTGGGTTCGGGCGCGGAGCCTAAGGTGGTGAGCGTGTGCAGCATGCGGAAGGACGTCTTTGTCACCATCGTGCGCCCGTCAATTCCCATGCCGCCCAAGGCCTCCGTCACCCATACGGGGTCTCCGGAGAACAGCGCGTCATATTCAGGCGTGCGCAAGAATCGCACCACGCGAAGCTTCATTACGAAGTGGTCGATGATCTCCTGCGCCGCCTCCTCCGTCAGCCGTCCGGCCTTCAAATCCCGCTCAAAGTAAACGTCCAGAAATGTGGAGATGCGCCCGATGCTCATCGCTGCGCCATTTTGCTCCTTGATCGCGCCAAGATAAGCAAAGTAGAGCCACTGCACAGCTTCCTTGGCGGTAACGGCGGGCCTGCCGATATCAAAGCCGTATTTTTCGGCCATCTGCTTTAAGGCGGCAAGCGCTTCGATCTGGTCTGTCGTTTCCTCGCGCGCGCGGATGGCGTCCTCGGTAATGATGTCAAGCTCCAGAAGCCGCATCTGGTTTTTCTTATCTGCAATAAGCGCGTCCACGCCATAGAGCGGTACACGGCGGTAATCGCCGATGATTCTGCCCCTGCCGTAGCCGTCCGGCAGGCCCGTGATGACGCCCGCCTTGCGCGCCCTGCGCATTTCGGGCGTATAGACGTCAAATACGCCGTCGTTATGGGTTTTGCGGATGTGGCGGAAGGTATATTCGATGTCCTCCGGCACCTTTTTCCCATAGTATTCTGCGCCCTTCACCACCATGTTGATGCCGCCAAACGGCATGATGGCGCGCTTTAAGGGCTCGTCCGTCTGGAGACCTACGATCTCTTCAAGCGCCGCATCGATATAGCCCGGCCCGTGTGAAGTGATGGTGGAGATGGTCTTTTCATCCACGCCATAGACGCCGCCGCGCGCGCGTTCCGCCTGATAGAACGAGAGCACCTTCTCCCACAGCTGCTTTGTACGCGCGGTTGCGGGCGCTAAAAACGCGGCGTCCCCTTCATAGGGCGTATAGTTTTGCAGGATAAAATCCCGCACATCGATCTCTTTGGCGTAGTTTCCGGTAAGAAACCCATCCCATGCATCAAATTTCATGTTTGCCTCCCTTGGTTGACCCTAAATTTATTCTTGCGCAGTTACGCAAGGTTGCATAGCTGCGCCAGTTGGCAAGAAATCCTAGTAAAACAGTCATGTTTCTTCTTCTATCATATACCCTCATCCCGCGCATGGCAACCATTCTGTTTGCACCGGGCGTCAAAAACACTTCTTTAATAGCATGTCCAACTCGCGAAATCCGGTATGCAGTCCCGCGGACGCTAAAAGAATTGGCGCTGCAGGCCTTCGATCATTTCGCGTGCAATCCTTAGTGCATTGTCGTGCGCGCGGTCAAACTGCGCAATGCCCTCCGCGTAACGGTTTTCCTTGAGCTGATGGAGCAATTCGATTTCCAGCTGAAACTGGTCGTAGATGATGGGCTCCCAGGTATCCTTACGCCAATGGGGGTTTTGGCTGAGAAGCCAGCTTAAGAACATGGCTGCGTTTTCCGTCCAGCGGGGCTGCAGCATATCGATATTGTTTCCCATTTTTAACGTTGTCGCCAATTCTGAAAGGAGCAGGATATGCTGCGTCATGATGTTTTCAAACAACGACACCTCCCGCTGGTTGTAGAAATAGGAAAACAGCTCCGCAAATTCCGTTCCGTTGCGCAGCGCGCGCATTGCGACAAAGCTCAGATCGCGCAGACCCATCATCAGGCTGACGATGTAGTGCCGGATCCAGACCATACGCTCCACCCAGAGATTTCGCATCCGCTCCTGCCAATCCATCGTTCACGCTCCTGTAAAATATTTACTTCATACTATGAATGTTATCCGCCTGAGCGAACAAAAGCGGGTGTAGAAATTTATCCGGTCAGAGTCGGCGGCGTTTTCGCTTTGGCATCGCGTGGTATCCTAGTGGTAAGACTGTTGCGATGGGAGGTTTCGTGTATGCAAAAGATTATCCCGCATTTGTGGTTTCACCACCAGGCGGCGGAGGCCGCTCACTTTTACTGCAGCCTGTTTGAACATGCCCGGGTTTCTAATATTGCGCGTTATGAGTCCGCCGGAGCGGCGGTTTCGGGAATGCCCGAAGGGTCCGTATTGACGGTGGAGTTTACGCTTGCCGGGCAGGAGTTCATCGCCCTTAACGGCGGGCCTGTGTTTTCCTTTACGCCCGCCATCTCCTTTTATGTAGGCTGTGAAACGGAGCAGGAGCTTTTCAAGCTGTATGAAGCGCTCTCCCGGGGCGGGACTATTTTGATGGAGCTTAGCGCCTACCCGTTCTCCGAGCAATTCGCCTGGGTGCAGGACAGATACGGCCTTTCCTGGCAGCTCAACCTTGGGGAGCGCAACCAGAAAATCACGCCGTTTCTGATGTTTACGGGCGCGCAGCTCGGCAAGGCGGAAGAAGCGATTGTGCACTATACAAGTTTGTTTGAAAACGCAAAGGCGCTCCACATCGACCGGGTTGGCCCCGGGGAAGAGATGGCGGAGGGCTATGTCAGGCATGCTGCATTCCGGCTAAACGGGCAGGAATTTATGGCCATTGACAGCGGCTTTGAGCACGGTTTTACATTTACAGAGGCAATATCGCTGTATGTCAACTGCCGCGATCAACAGGAGGTGGACCGCCTGTGGAACGCGTTGCTTGAAGGCGGAGAAGTACAGCCCTGCGGCTGGCTCAAGGACCGGTTTGGCGTCTCCTGGCAGATCGTGCCTGAAGCGCTCAGCGATATGATGAAAGACCCGAATCCTAAGAAGGCGCACAATATGATGAAAGCGATGCTGCAAATGGAAAAGCTGGATTTGGCTGCGCTGACACAGGCATACGAAATGGAATAACAAGCAAAGAACAAGCCGGGGCCCCGCCTTGGCTTGTTTTTGCGGCGGACCGCGCTTCCAAGACATGCCCGCATTGCCCGCGCTCCTGTATATGCCTTATAATACGGTATATACCAATGGATGGAGGGCGCGCGGGTGAAAGAGGAAAGACTGGGCTTCCGGGTATGGCTTGCATTGCTGGTGTTTGGGCTGTTCGGGCAGCTTGCCTGGACGGTGGAGAACATGTACCTCAACGTGTTTGTGTTCAATACCATTACGGGCGATCCGGGCGTGATTGCCAACATGGTGGCCGCAAGCGCGTTGACCGCCACGTTAACCACGCTTCTCGTAGGGGCGCTCACGGATAAACTTGGCAGGCGCAAGGCCTTTATGGTGGCGGGATACCTGTTGTGGGGGCTTTCCACCATGGCGTTTGGGGCGATCTCCATTCAAAATGTGCAGGCCATGTTCCCGGGCGTTGCGGCGGTGCAGGTTGCGGCGACGCTTGTGATTTTGACGGACTGCATCATGACCTTCTTTGGTTCAAGCGCCAACGACGCCGCGTTCAACGCGTGGGTGACGGATGTGACGACAAAGAAGAACCGCGGCAGAGTAGAGGGGGTACTATCAAGCCTTCCCCTTGTCGCAATGCTCATCGTGTTTGCGGGGCTCGATGGGTTTACCCAGCGCGGGGATTGGCCCATGTTTTTTACGGTTGTCGGCGGCACGGTCACGCTCGGCGGGCTCCTGGGCCTGTTTTTAATCAAGGATGCGCCGACGCTTGCAAAAAGCGATACCGGCTATTTTTCTAATATCATATACGGCTTCCGGCCTGTGGTGGCGCGTAAGCACCCATCGTTGTATCTCGCGCTGTGCGCGCTATTTGTGGCATCCGCGGCGACCCAAATTTTCATGCCGTACCTGCTCATCTACATCCAGAGATCGCTCAATATCGGGAATTACGCGCTGCTATTGGGGGTGGTGCTCATCTGCGCCTCCATCATCAGCGTGCTTTGCGGGCGGCTGATTGATAAAATCGGAAAACTGAAGTTCATCTTCATTGCCGTTGCGGCGGAGCTT
>JAEYLA010000128.1 GCA_023461495.1 Bacillota bacterium
GGGGATTATGTCTATTACGTGCATTCCTTCTATGCAAAGGGCTGTGAGAATAGCCTTGTAGCCGGCTCCGAATACGGCGTGTTTGTGCCGGGCATCGTACACAGAGGCAATGTTTACGGTACGCAGTTCCACCCGGAAAAAAGCGGCGGCGTTGGCCTGACGTTGCTCAAAACATTCTGTGAGGTTTGAAGTATGGAGCTTTACCCCGCGATCGATATCCGAGGCGGCCAGGTGGTACGCCTGCATCAGGGCGATTATGACGATATGCAGGTATATGGCAACGACCCCGTGCGCATCGCAAAGCAATTTATGGAGCAGGGCGCTACAAACCTGCACGTTGTGGACCTGGACGGCGCAAAGGAAGGCGCCGCCGTCAATTTTGACAGCATCCGCGAAATTGCCGCGTTAAAGGGCCTGTTTGTAGAGGTGGGCGGCGGCATCCGGGACGAGACGCGCATTGTGGAGTATCTTTCGCTTGGCGCTAAACGTGTGATCCTTGGCACCATCGCGGTAAGAAGCTTTCCGTTTGTAGAAACCATGGTGCAGCTCTACGGCGATCAAATCGCCGTAGGCGTTGACGCGCGGGATGGATATGTGGCCGTTTCCGGGTGGCTTGAAAACACGGGGCTCGACTCCTTCAGCTTTTGCGAGCGTCTGCGCGACGCGGGCGTTTCCACCGTGATCTATACCGATATCGCAAAGGACGGCGCTTTGAGCGGCACCAATATGGAAGCCTACCGCAGGCTCCGGGAGTTGAGCGGACTCAATATCATAGCTTCGGGCGGCATCAGCTTTGAGCATGAACTCACGGCACTCCGGGACATGGGCACCTACGGCGCGATTTTAGGCAAGGCGCTTTATGTCGATAAGCTGAACCTTGCGCGCGCACTTCGCATCGCAAAGGGAGAAGCGGTATGATTACAAAGCGGATCATCCCCTGCCTCGACGTGCGCGCGGGCCGCGTGGTGAAAGGCGTCAATTTTGAAGGCATCCAGGATGTGGAGGACCCGGTGGCGCTTGCCCGCTTCTATAACGAAAGCGGTGCGGACGAACTGGTGTTTTACGACATTACCGCAAGCGTTGAGGGACGCGGGCTGTTTACAAATGTGCTGACCCGTACGGCAAAGGAAATCTTTATTCCGCTCACGGTAGGCGGCAGCATCAATACGGTGGAGGATTTTGACCGCGTGTTAAAATGCGGCGCGGACAAGGTCAGCGTCAATACGGGCGCAATCAGGAACCCGGCGCTCATTGGTGAGGCTGCAAAAAAGTACGGCGACCAGTGCGTGGTATTGTCCATGGACGTCAAGCGCGTAGGCGGCGGGTTCCATATCTTCCAAAAGGGCGGACGCGAGGACACAGACATGGACGCGCTCACCTGGGCCAAATACGGCCAGGATCATGGCGCGGGCGAGCTTGTTGTTAATAGCATCGACACGGACGGGGTGAAAAACGGGTTTGATCTGGAGCTTTTATCCGCCATCTGCGCGCGGGTACATATCCCCGTGATCGCAAGCGGCGGGGCCGGAAGCCGGGAGCATTTTCTGGAGCTGTTCCAAAGCGTACCGGGCGTTGACGCGGGGCTTGCAGCCTCCATCTTCCATTTCCGGGAAGTGAGCATCCGGGAACTCAAAACATATTTGCGTGACAACGGCGTGGAAATGAGGGTATAAATGATACTGGATACATGGTTGAAAGAGCTCAAGTTTGATAAACATGGCCTGATTCCTGCGATCGTACAGGATTATGTAACGGGCGAGGTGCTCACGCTGGCGTACATGAACGCGGAGAGCCTGCGCATCAGCCTAGAGGAAAAGCGCACCTGCTTCTATTCCCGTTCCAGAAAGAAGCTCTGGCGCAAGGGGGAAACGAGCGGCAATGTACAGCACATCGTGCGTATCAATGCGGATTGCGACCTCGACGCGCTGGTGGTGGATGTCTTGCGGGACGGCCCCGCCTGCCATACGGGGGAGGACAGCTGCTTTTTCAATACCCTTTACGACGGGGACAAGCCGGAGAAGTTTTCGCTCGATTCCCTGTATACGCTGATTCAGGAGCGCAAAGCGGCCATGCCGCAGGGTTCCTACACCACATACCTGTTTGAAAAGGGAAAAGAGAAGATTCTAAAAAAGGTCGGCGAGGAATGCACGGAGGTCGTCATCGGCGCGATGAAAAACAGCCGCGAAGAGACCGTGTATGAAGCGGCCGACCTTGCCTACCATATGCTCGTGCTGCTGTGCGAAATGGGGATTTCCCCTGACGAGGTGAAAAAAGAGCTCCAGAGCAGGCATGTGGTGGATCATAAAACGAAGCAGGAGACCATGCAATAACTTTTTCCTCCTGCGTTATTGGGGAGAACAGCTATGCCAATCCGTTCCAACCTGCATACCCATTCCATCTACTGTGACGGAACCAACTCCCTTTCGGAAATGGTGGAGGCCGCGATCGCCAAGGGGTTCCGTTCCATCGGCTTTTCCGGCCACGCGTACCTCCCGTTTGATCCCGGATGCTGTATGTCACCCACCGGTACGCTTGCTTACCGGGCGGAAGTCCGGCGGCTGCAGCAGGAATACGCGGGCGTGATCGATATCTTTCTCGGCCTTGAAAACGATGGCCTGATACCCCAACCCACGAACGGATATGAATACGTCATCGGATCCGTGCACAACCTGCATGTACAAGGCAAGTACCATACTGTGGATAACACCCCGGCGCAATTGCAGGCTTGTATTGACGAAGGCTATGGCGGAAGCGCCCTGCACATGGCGCAGGCGTACTATGACCTGCTTGTTTC
>JAEYLA010000129.1 GCA_023461495.1 Bacillota bacterium
GTCCACCCATAGGCTTTGCAGCAGCTGCTTCCAGTCCATCCAGCCCACCTCTTTCCCATTCAATTTCAATCTATGAAGCGGAGATTGGAAGTATCCTTGGACGAAAGGAATTCCGTATGAAGTATGAGTATGAAGTATGAAGCGGTCAGGCATTTTTCGATAGGCTGTCAGGACGCCCCGTAAAGCGTGCATCGCATTTTTTCTATCCACCCCTTTCCGGGTACATGTTTTATAAGGTATAATTTAAATATCACATCGGATGGAGCGTGTAAATTATGAGCAAATACCGCATCATGACAGAAGCTACCGTAGACCTTCCGCAATCTCTGATTGAAGAATACGACATTGCCGTTATTGCCATGGACTGCCGCATGCAGGAAAAGATATATATGGTGGAGCCTACGGGAAAGGAATTGGATCCCATCTATTTCTATAACCAAATGCGCGAAGGGGCTGTGGCGACGACATCCCTCATCAACGCGTTTACGTTTATGGAGTATTTTGAAAAGGAATTCCAGGCCGGGTATGACGTGATTTATTTCGCGCTGACGTCCGCGCTGACTTCCCGCCTGGCTGCAAACCAGGCCATGGAGGACTTGCAGCAGAAATATCCGGAGCGCCGCCTGATTGTGGTGGATACGCTATGCGCCTCTCTTGGCATGGGTCTTCTGGTCTACCATGCAGCAAAGAAGCGGCAGGCCGGTATGGGAATGGATGAACTTGCGAAATGGGCGGAAGAAGCCAAGCTGAAGGTTTGTCACTGGTTTACCGTGGAGGATCTCAAATACTTGATGCGCAGCGGCCGTGTTTCCGCGGCATCCGCATTTGTGGGTACCGCGCTCAACATCAAGCCCGTGCTGCAGGTGGACAATGCGGGCGCGCTCGTGCCGCTTGTCAAGGTACAGGGCCGCAGACGTTCGCTGAAAACGCTTGTGGAGAATATGGAGAAGACTTTTGTGCCCGAAGGAAACGAGTGCGTGTTCATCGGCCATGCGGACAGCCTCGAGGATGCAGAGTACGTGAAAACCATGGTGGAGGAGCGCTTTGGCGTCAAGCGTTTTGTGATTAATTACATCGGGCCCATTGTCGGCGCGCACTCCGGGCCGGGTACGGTAGCGCTGTTCCATTTCGGCACACACCGCTAATTGCGTATAGAACTGCATAAAAAAACTGCCCGCAGCAGTAGCGGGCAGTTTTTTATTATTCCTGATAGACAAGATCCAGCAGGCAGAACACGTTGCTTACAGAAAATGTTGTGCAGTTGTAGGAGCCGGAGAAGTGGTTGTTCCTGTACCAGGACGTCATCCATTTTTCCAGATGGGAGGTCAGCTCCTCAAGCTGCGCATCCGTTGCAAGCCGTATGGAAACGGAAGTATCTTTTTTTTCACAGGCTTCGTCCAGCGCCAAGTGCAGCGCTGCCTCTATATCCGCTCCATTCGGAATATATGCGCCGGTTTTTACATAATAGTTGCTTGCATTGCCGATACACGCGGGCAGGTCCAGCGCATCGTAGAACGTATCAAGCGTGCGGCTTTGATAGATTTCTTCGTCGGTCAGGTTCAGGTAGGCATAGCAGGAACTGTCCGGAAGCATGCCGTCCGAATCGTCCCAGGTAACGTCCATCTGATAATAAGCGCCGTCAATATAGGCCACATTCCATGCGTGCTTTTGAGGGGCCCTGGTTTGGCTGTCGTCTGCGGACCACGCTTCGCCTGTGAGCGTAAGGCATTCGATTCCGGCTTCACGCAAAAGAAGGGTGAGCGCCTTGCTGTAACCCTCGCAGCGGGCATAACCGAGCACCAGCGCGCCATAGGCGGTGCCGTCATACACGCCGTCTTCGCGATAGGTGCAGCGTGCGATGATGCTCTGGTAAAAAAGAAGCTGCTTTTCAAAGCCGCCGCCAAGGCCCGCAACTTCCTCCTGCAGACGTTTTACAATATCCTGTAGCTTGCTCTTAGCGTCAATATAGGCTTCCTTCGTGAAGATATAGGTCGGCTGTATGGAAAGCGCCAGGTCGGGCTTGTTTTCCTGCACAAAGTAGGAATATTCTCCATTGATCTGGAACAACTCCGGGCAATCGTAGCTCAAAAGCCACATTAACGTTTTTAGCTTTTTCTCGGAAATGGGTGCAGAAAATTTGATCTCCTGTTTAAAACTGGAGATTCCCTCGTACATCTGCGCGCAGATGCGCTGATCCTCATCTGAAAGCTGTTTCAAAAAATACTTGCTGTCAAAATCGGAAATGCCGCTTTGGCCAACCTCGACGGTATCCGGAGAAGCTTGAGGGGGAATGGCGGCGGGACGGTCATCGGGCGCGCTTTTTATGATCGGCGCCTTTGTAAGCGTGCCGCAGCCGGAAACAAGCGCCATCGCAAACAGGAGCGTAGCGAAAAAAAGAAAACGGACGATATGGTTGTAGAAACGGTGCTGGCGCAAAGCGTCCTCCCCTAAAATTCAGCTGAAACAAGGTTAACCTACAGAAGCGCAACGGCCTCCGCAATATTCCGTACCGGAACCAAAATAGCTCCTGAAACGGACGGCAGCGCGTCCGAGCGGGGAACGATCAGGTTTGTAAATCCAAGCCGTACGCATTCGCGCATGCGCTTTTCCATATGGGATACGGCGCGTACCTCGCCTGTTAACCCAAGCTCGCCAATGGCGGCGGTAGAGGGCTTTAAAGGCGCTTCCTTATAACAGGAGGCGATGCACAGCGCAACGCCAAGATCCACCGCGCGCTCCATCAGCTTTAGCCCGCCCACAACATTCAGATATACATCCTTATCAGAAAGGCGTAGCCGCGCCTTGTTTTCAAGTACAGCGAGCAGCAGCGAGAGCCTGCCGGTATCAAGCCCGGTGCTGGTGCGCCGCGCGGTGCCGTAGGCAGTCTGCGCGAGAAGCGCCTGCACCTCCGCAAGCATTGGGCGCGTGCCCTCCATGGCGCAGGTAACGGTACAACCGGGCAGATGCGCGCCGGAAAGGAACAGGCGGGAAGGGTCCTCCACCTGATGCATGCCGTCATCGCACATTTCAAATACGCCCACCTCGTTGGTGGAGCCAAAGCGGTTTTTGACCGCGCGCAGCAGCCGCAAATCCGCATGTCGCTCCCCTTCAAAGTAAAGCACGGTATCCACCATGTGCTCAAGCACCCTCGGGCCTGCGATTGCGCCGTCCTTGGTCACATGGCCGACGATGAGCACCGCAGCGCCCGTCTGCTTTGCAAGCCGCGTCAACACGGCGGTGGCTTCGCGTACCTGGCTGATGCTGCCGACAGCGCCAGGCAAATCCGGGCAGGACATGGTCTGTATGGAATCTACAATTACAAAGGCCGGGCGCAGGTGCCGAATTTGCGCCTCGATCGCGCCAAGATCGGTTTCGGCGAGCAGCAGCACGTTCCCGGGGATATTCAGGCGCTGCGCCCGGAGCTTGATCTGTGCGGGAGATTCTTCGCCGGAGACATAGAGCACCTTTTCAGACTGCGCAAGGCTGCCGGCTGCCTGCAGCAGCAGCGTGGATTTGCCGATGCCGGGGTCGCCGCCAAGCAATACCGCCATGCCGCGGGCAATACCGCCGCCAAGCACCCGGTCGAGCTCCTGCATGCCGGTAGAGCTTCTTTTTGCATCCTCCGTATCGATATCCGAAAGCGGGAGCGCGTGTGCGCCGACAGCGGCGGCCTTTACCTGCACCGCGCTTGTTTCCACCAGCGTATTCCAGCTGCCGCAGCCCGGACATTTTCCAAGCCACTTTGCGCTTTCGTATCCGCATTCCCCGCAGAAGAAGAGGGGACGCGCGTTCTTTGCCATCCATTACCTCCCAAATATCCCGGCAGCCGGGCAAAAGCCTATTGAATGACCGCGTATTTCATCACGTCCCGCTCACGGGAGGTGACGTCCATCCAGATCACAACGCCGTTGGAAACGCCCAGCAACTGCGTGCGCTCGCGCTCAATATCCGGCGTAATCTGTATGGACTTGCCGATGTCAAAGAAATAGACATAGATCGCCTCATTTTTACTGTACGCGGCAAAGTGCTCGGATAATCCGTATTCCACGATATCCTCGGCGATGAGCTTTGCCGCGGCGTTGTTCTGCGCCATGTAAAGGTCGTCCCCGGGGCCGTGGCTGCCGTTGCGCCAAATCCATTGCCTGCCGTTTGTCATAGGGTCATGCACGTAGGTGCCGGGCACATAGGTGCTGATGCTGTCGTCCGAAAGCGTCAGGCTGTAGATCGCGCTCGTCGGGCTTTCTTCTGTTGCGGCCTCGGGCGAGCTCGTATCAAGGTCTGCAAAGATGATCTGCCCGTTCTTCATGGATACGGCGGACTGCCCGTATGCGCTTGAGCTGAACAGGCGGATGGCGGTATTCTCCATTGTGGTGAGGTCGCATACAAACAGCTTGTCCATGCGGCTTCCGGTGCGCTCGATCCAAGCTAAGGTGCTGCCGTCCAGCTGCAAAACGGGCTGGTCCGCATACACCTGTTTGACTTCATACAGCTCCCCGGTTGCAAGCTTTTTTGCACGGATAACGCCGCCGCCGTCGGATGCTTTGGCGTCCAAATACACAAGCCACTCTGCATTCATCCGGGGATATACATAATCGTTATTCGTTAAGGGGACGTCCACTTCCTGCGCTTCACCCGTCACGATATCGTATTGGAACAACAGATCCATGCGCACATCGCTGCCGACCAGATGCCCTGCCGTGAAAAGGAGCGTCTTGTTCCACGCATAAGGGTCCCCAAACCAGTTGTACCCGGAATAGCCGGAAAGCACGACTTCGTGCTGAAGTTCTACAGGATCGGCGACGACAGCCGGGTGCGGGGTAGGCGTGGGACGGGCGGTGGGACGCGGGGTGGGCGTCGGCTGCCAGGGCGGGCGGTAGTCAACGCCAAGCTTGGGCAGCAGCGCGGGGAGACCAACAAACACAACCAGTATGATCGCGCCAAGAATAGCGGCAATGGTAGCGGAAAGCGCCAGAATGGGCCCGGCGTTTGTCGCTTTCAGGCTGGTGCGCTTGCGTCTGATCTTATATCTTTTTTCCCGCTTGGGCATACTAAATCTCCTTGATCGGTAAAAAAGGAATGCTTACAAACTTTCTTCAGTATACCATAGGCCGGAGAGGGCAACAACCTTGGGGTACGCAGAATTAAAGCGGTATTCCCAGCCTGCGCGTGAAAACCGGGCGGCGTCCTTGCCTTATAACCGGCGGGTGTGTTATAATAACGTGATTTTAAGCGTACTTGGCGTTTTAACATGTGGGAGGTCGTACAAATGGGTCGCACTGTGGTGATTGCGTTTGAAGGCATCGATGGCAGCGGGAAAACCGTGCAGATGCATCATCTGGAGCGCGCGCTCAAAAAGCGCGGGATGCTGGTGGATACCATGTCGTTTCCCATGTACGGTACGTTTTTTGGGCGCGAGGTGGGCAACTACCTGACCAGCGCGCAGGGCGTCGCCGCGTGCGATGTGGACGGCAAGAGCATGGCCCTCTGGTTTGCGCTCGACCGTTTTGAGGCGTTCCAGAACTACCGGGACGGAGAGGTGGACGTGCTGCTCATCAACCGCTATGTGCTTTCCAACGCCGTATACCAGAGCATACGCGATTGTGACCTTGGCAAGCCCGATCTTCTGGACTTTGTTCTGGAATTGGAATATAACCATTTCTGTATTCCCATTGCGGATGCGCACGTATACCTTGACATGAATGAGGAAGAAGCGGGGGAGAATGTGCTCCGCAAAGGCTACCGCGAATATGTCGGCAATGAGAAGGACGTTTATGAAAAGCAGAGTGGTATCCAGACCCGCGCGCGCCAGAAATATATGGAGTACGCGAAGGTGTTGGATAACATTCATATCATCCCGTGCATGCATGAAGGGAAAATGAGAACCGAACAGGAAATCGCCATGATGGTGGAGGAAGAGCTTCTGCGTATCGGCATCCTGTAATATAAGCTTGAGGAAGACAATGGGCATCTTTGAAGTGCGCGCCTGGTTTGAGGCGCAGGGCATCCCGGAAGAAATCCGTGAGTTTCCCGTATCGAGCGCCACAGTAGAATTGGCCGCGCAGGCGCTGAACGTCGATCCGCAGCTGATCGCAAAAACCCTTTCTTTTGAAACGCCGGAAGGCGCAATGCTTGTGCTCGCCGCAGGCGATGCGCGCATCGACAACCGCAAATTCCGCGAGCGGTTTGGCTTTAAAGCAAAGATGCTCTCGGCGGAGGCAGCGCTTGCGTTTACCGGCCACGCCGTGGGCGGTGTTTGCCCGTTTGCTCTGTCCCAGCCGCTGCCGGTGTACCTGGATGAATCGCTTCGCCGGTTCTCCGTTATATATCCGGCTGCGGGCAGCCCGTCTTCCTGCGTCGTCATTACGCCGGACAGGCTCTGTGAAATCACTCGCGCTGCATTTGTAGACGTATGCAAACTTCCCGGCGCATAGTGGCGGGAGCTCAGCGGCCCATGCAGGCACATCCGATGAAAAACAGACATAAATGCGCGCTTATTCGTTTAGAGAAGCGCGCTCTATTATTTCCATATACCACATAATTTTTTAGGTTATAAAAATATTTTTTAGGAAAATGTGCAGGAAGCATTTACAAACAGTCCGCTATGGGCTACACTGATGGTAACAAAGCACGTACGCCAATTCCGGCGGGATGTTTAACAGTACGAAAAGAAGTAAGGAGAGCAATATGATTGATTTAACCGTGAATCGCGCAAATCTCGAACGTACCATCAAGAGAGCGCGCGAAAACAAAATTGTCATTCCTACGCTCAAGCAATTGCGCGATCCCAAGCTCGTCCCCGAAAAGATCAAGAAGCAGCTTAAAAATACCGGGCTTTGGGACATCAGCCCTGTTAATCTGTTCCGCATTACCTGGCGTAACGAACCCAAGATGAGCGGCGGCGAATATGGCGACGTCAACTATCTTGAAATCCCCTCCGCTTTGAGCGGCGTGAAGGCGCGCATCGTGGTATTGACCGGCAAATGGTTCCCCACCGGCTGCCATAAAGTCGGCGCATCGTTCGGCTGCCTGGCGCCGCGCCTTGTGACCGGCCAGTTTGATCCCACCTATCACAAAGCGGTTTGGCCCTCCACCGGCAACTACTGCCGCGGCGGCGCATACAACTCCAAGCTCCTCTCGTGCGATTCCGTGGCGATCCTGCCTGCGGAAATGAGCCGTGAGCGCTTTGAATGGCTTTCTAAGATTGCGGGTGAAGTCATCGCAACCCCTGGCTGTGAAAGCAACGTCAAGGAAATCTTCGACAAGACCTGGGAGCTTAAGAACACCCGTGAAGACGTCATCATCTTCAACCAGTTTGAGGAAATGGGAAACCATCTGTGGCACTATACCGTTACCGGCAAGGCCATTGAAGACGCGTTCCTGCAGCTGAAGGGCGAAAAGGGCCGCCTTGCAGGTATGGCGTTCACCTCCGGCTCCGCAGGCACCATGGCCAGCGGCGATTACATCAAGGAACAGTACCCGCATGCGAAGCTTGCTGTCGGCGAAGCGCTGCAGTGCCCGACGCTGCTCAACAACGGCTTTGGCGGCCACCGCATTGAAGGCATTGGCGACAAGCACGTGCCCTGGGTTCACAACGTCAAGAACACGGACATGGTCATTGCCATTGATGATGAAGACAGCCAGAACCTGATGCGTATGTTCAGCGAACCCGTTGGCCGCGAGTACCTCATCAACGAGCTCGGCGTGGATCCGGCGTTTGTTGAAAGGCTGTCCCTGCTCGGCATCTCCGGCATTGCAAACGTACTCTGCTGCATCAAGATGGCGAAGTACTATGAGCTGACCGAAGACGATCTGCTCTTTACCGTCGGCACCGACTCCGCTGAAATGTACGGCTCCCGCGTGGCCGAGCTGGCAGAAAAAGACGGCGCTTACACCCCCACTATGGCCGCTGGTGACTATTATGAGCACATGCACGGCATCCGTACGGATACCATGGAAGAGCTCACCTATGCCACCAAGAAGCGTGTGCACAACCTCAAGTATTACACTTGGGTGGAGCAGCAGGGCAGGTCTGTGGAAGAACTCAACGCCCAGTGGTACGATTACGACAATTACTGGGGCGGCATTCACAAGCAGGCTGCAGAGGTCGATGCGCTGATCGATGCGTTCAACGTCGAGACCGGCGTGCTCGAGAGCCTGTAAGGATTGTCTGATTAAACAGAATTGCAAGGCCGCCTAAATCAGGCGGCCTTGCTTTTATCTCTGCCGCCGCCGCCTTGACAGGCGGGCGGAATATACCTACAATTTAAAGCAATGAATCCTATAGCGTATATCGGCGATTTGATGAAGACAGGAGATAAGCATTGAACGAGCATCAGAAACTGCAGGCGCTCAAAGCATATTTAGAGGAACTTGGGAGCGTCGCGGTAGCGTTTTCAGGCGGTGTGGATTCCACGTTTCTATTGAAGGTTGCAAACGATACCCTGCCGGGGCGGGTGATGGCGGTTACGGCGCGCTCCT
>JAEYLA010000130.1 GCA_023461495.1 Bacillota bacterium
ATGGGCACGCAGTTTGAGCCGCAGCTGTTTTCCATCTATCAGCGGCAGCGTGAGGACGCCAAAAGAATATTCGAGCAGGTGCTCCGGGCGGGAAAAACGCTGGGGGCAACTTGTTATGTCATGCATGGCCCCTCAGGGCTTAACGGCGCGGTCAAAAATATGGATATCCCGCGCATCGGCCCCATGGTGCAGGAGCTGTGTGAAATGGCAAAGGCCCATTCCATGACGCTTGCGTGGGAAAATGTGAGCTGGTGCCTGTTCCACACGCCCTCGTTTGGGCTGCGCTTGCTGGATGCGACAAAGGCGGACGATCTACGGTTTACGGTGGATCTCAAGCAGGCGGGGCGCAGCGGCTACAGGCCGGAGGAGTATATCGAAGCCGTTGGCGAGCGTATGGTCAACCTGCATATCTGCGATTATCTTTCTACGTCCGGGCGCATCCTACCGGTATTGCCCGGCAAAGGGGCGTGCGATTTTGCCTCCATCGCGGAACTGCTCTATAAAAAGGGCTACAAAGGGCCTGCGTTTTTAGAGGTTTACAGCGATATGTATGAGGACGAGGCGGAGCTGCTTTCGTGCTACCAATATGTAAAGGATTGTTTTTCGTGCCTGTAAGAAGGCGCGGTGGAACTTTTTAAATTCATGAAAGGGGATACACTGATGAGCCGTTATTTGGACAAACTTTGGCAGGAACAGATGCGCGTCCGGGTTGACTTTAATAATATGATGGAGGACATGCTCGGCAAAAAAGGCATTTCATCCTCTGAAATAGAGTCGCTTTCCGGCAAGCTCAACAAGGCGGCCGCCGCAATGGAAGAAAACCGGGGTTCCATGAAATGGAGGGAGCTTCCCTACAACCAGGAAGAAATCGTTGCGGACATCATAAAGACCGCGGCGGAACTTAACACCTGGTGCGAGGATTTTGTGGTGCTTGGCATTGGCGGCAGCGCTTTAGGCCCTCTTGCGGTACAGCAGGCGCTCAACCATTTACGGTACAACGATCTCCCGCGCGGTAAGCGCAACGGCCCCCGCCTCTTTGTGGAGGACAATGTGGATCCCGAGCGCATGCAGGCGCTGCTTGATGTGATTGACCTTGAAAAGACCGTATTCAATGTGGTCACAAAATCCGGCGGCACGAGCGAGACCATGTCGCAGCTGATGATCGTATCCGATCTGATCGAACGGCGTTTTGGCAAGGACGCGATCAAAAAGCATATCATCGCGACGACGGACGAGAAAAAGGGCAACCTTATTAAAATTGCAACGCAGCTTCAACTGAAAACCTATTATGTGCCCGACGGCGTGGGCGGCAGGTTCAGCGAGCTTTGCCCGGTCGGCCTTCTGGCTGCCGCGGTCTGCAACATCGATATCAAGGAACTCCTTGCGGGCGCTGCGTACATGGATACGCTGTCCAAAGAGAAGGACGTTTGGAAGAACCCTGCCTATATGCTCTCGACGCTCCAGTATATCGCCATGCGGCGCGGCATGAACATCTCCGTCATGATGCCGTATGCGGATTCTCTCAAGTTTATCGCGGACTGGTACGCGCAGCTTTGGGCGGAGTCTCTCGGCAAGCAGTTTGACCGAAACGGTCGTGAAGTGCGCGAAGGGCAGACGCCCGTCAAAGCCCTGGGCGTAACCGATCAGCACAGCCAGGTGCAGCTCTATACGGAAGGCCCGTATGATAAGGTGATGACGTTCCTTGGTGTTGATAAATACCGCATGGAATACGCCATCCCCAAGGGTTATGAGGACATTCCGGATGTTGCGTTCCTCGGCGGACATTCCCTCAACGAGTTGATCCTGGCCGAGCAGAGCGCGACGGAGTACGCCATTTTTAAGAGCGGGCACATGAGCCACACCATCGTTCTGCCGGAGGTCAACGCCTTCACCATCGGGCAGCTTCTATATTTGTTTGAAATCCAGACGGCGTTTGCGGGGGAGCTGCTTAACATCAACGCGTTCGACCAGCCCGGCGTGGAAGAGGGCAAGAACGCCACCTATGCGCTGCTGGGGAAACCGGGCTTTGATGAAAAGCGCGCGGAGCTTGCGTCCGCTCCGAAGCGCCGTGAAACGTATATCGTTTGATTGCTTGGTGTAGTTTTAAATCAACAAAGAACGGATAATATTGAAAAAGCGGCCTTGCGCCGCTTTTTCGGCGTTTTTTTACGCGAAAATGGCGTCAGATTTGGACAGGGTGTGAATTTCGCACGCCTGCGGATGACAGCATGCCCGCTTTGATGTAAAATAAGGGATGGGTTTAGCGGGATGCCGCTCTAAGTAGCAAAAGCAGGAGGAAACGCAATTGGGCGTTGCAGCAAAAAGATTATGCCGCATGGCAGCCGCTCTTGTTTTCATGATGCTTTTTTGGGGTTGCGCAGCACCTTCGGCCATTGAGGAAACACCCGCGCCAACCGCCGCGGAGGCGGCAGGAACGGTTGCGGGCAGGCGTTTTAACGTCTCAAGCACGCTACTCGGGTTTGTTGTGCCCGCTTCTGAAAGTTATGCGCTTTCTTCCGCCAAGCACGGTTTTTTGCGCACGGCGGAGAATCTTGGCTATCCGTCAAAGCTGTATGTGGCTGCGCCCGGGCAGGAATCGGTTGCGGCGGTAGAGCGGGCAATTGGGGATGGCTGCAAAGCGCTCTTAATTTGGGATGAAAACAACACCAACGCGGAAGCGCTTAAAAAAGCCAGGGAACAGGGCGTTTATACCGTTGTTCCGTATTACCGGGCTTCCGGCGAGAACAGTTCCTCCAACGTGGTGGCGGATGTCATGGGCTATACCGAGGAAGTCGCCATGGGCGTTGCAGAGCGCATGGTGGAGCGGGAATGCAAGGCCGGAAAGATTCTCGTTTACGGCAAAGATCCCATGTCCGCCTATGAAGGGTTTACAGCTGCGATCGCCGCCTATTATCCGCAGTATAACGTCGCCTATTTTACACGCACAGCGCAGGACAAGCAGGCGGCCATTGATGAACTCTCTGAGCACATCCTCTGGAACCGGGATATCAAGGGCATGTTCTGTACGGATACGGATGGCGCTTCCATCGCCAGGCGCGCCACAGTACAGGCGGAAAGCGTCTTTAAGCGGGACGGCGCGCCGGAGGTGACGCCAAAACCGGAGATTACGCCAA
>JAEYLA010000131.1 GCA_023461495.1 Bacillota bacterium
AAATGATCGTTATAGTGCCTTTTTGGCGGTCATACCCCGCTATCGTCAGCGGAATGCGCTCGCCGTTTTCATCTACGCGCAGGATAATAAACTGGCCGGGCAAAGCTTTCTTTGCAACCTTGGGGGCATGCACCTCCAACAGGGTGACCGTCTCATGCAAAGGCCGCTTGCGTACGATCTGATACATCCGTCTTCCTCCTTTTTCTCGTGCGGGGTAAAAAAAGATACACGCTTGCATTGTACTCCAGGCTTTGGGGCACTGTCAAATGGTTATGCCTGTATGCGCCGCCCTTTGGGTTTTCACACAAGACTCACATTCTGCGCATATGCATTCGGAATGGGGCATGCTATCATTATAGAATATTCTGCTCAAAATCACAGAAAACGGAGGTGTGTCCAACATGCTGTTGACGATTGACAACCATACAATAGAAGCAACTGCCGGCGAAACGCTGCTTTCCCTCATCGCCCGCGCCGGATTGCAAAATGAGGATATGCTTTATAAGCCGCTCGCCGCACAGATCGGCGGGGAGATTTTTCACCTTAATTATGTGCCCCTTCGCATAAAGGATGGCGTCATAACGCCGCGCACCGCCGTACAGAACGCAAACGGCGCCATCACGCTGCTGCGGTATGGCGATACCATGGGCAGGCGCGTCTATGAGCGCACGCTGCTGTTTGTGTTCATTCTCGCCGTGCGCAAAAAGTTCCCCGGCGCACGCGTGCTGGTGCAATATGCGCTGGGCGAGGGCTTGTATGTGCAGCTTGAAAAAAGCCCGGCACTCTCAAAAGCGGATACGGCGCTATTAAAGGAAGAGTGTGCGCGCATCATTGCGGCGGATCTGCCCCTGGAGCGCGAGCGGCTTGATATAGGGGACGCCGTCTCATTCTTCAGCGACGACGGACAGATCGATAAAGTGCGCCTGCTGCAGTGGCGCAAGTTCAGCTACTTCGACGTATACCGGCAAAGCGGCTACATGGATTATTTCTATGGAGAGATGGCCCCTTCCACCGCCTATGCAAAGGTATTTGACTTGGCCTTTCTGCACCCCGGGCTTGTGCTCTTAATGCCGGACCACGAGAACCCCAATACCCCCTCCCAATATGTGCACAGTCCCCAGTTGTTTGCCGTGTTTGCACAAAGCGACGAATGGGGCAGGCTTTTGCACTGCGCCAATGTTGCGGATTTAAACGATATGGTGGCGAACCACAGCGTCCGCGAGTTGGTGCGCATCAGCGAAGCCCTGCATGAAAAAAGCTACGCCACGCTTGCCGACCGTATTGTGGAGCGCGGAGCGCGCGCGGTGCTACTTGCAGGCCCGTCCTCTTCCGGAAAGACGACGAGCGCGAACCGCCTCTACACCCAGCTGCGCGTGCTCGGAAAAAGCCCCATTTTGCTGTCGCTTGACGATTATTACATTGACCGGGACCGCGTGCCGCGCGATGAATTCGGGGAAATCGATCTGGAGCACATCAACACCCTCGACACCGCGCAGTTCCGCAAGGATCTGGAGCTGCTGCTTGCGGGCGAACCCGTGGAGATCCCAAGGTTTGATTTCAAGCAGGGCCGCCGCGCGTCAAAAGGACACCTGGTGCATGTGGGGCCGGACGAACCGCTGATTATTGAAGGCATTCACGGCCTCAACCCGGCGCTTCTTTCCGCCTCCATCCCGATGGAGAGCATATTCCGCGTGTATGTCAGCGCCCTTACCACGCTGAACCTGGACGACCACAACCGCATCCGCACCACCGATATGCGGCTGTTACGGCGCATGGTGCGCGATTATGAAACGCGCGGCGCAAGCGTGGAAAAGACGCTTTCCATGTGGCCGAGCGTGCAGCGCGGGGAGGACCGGTGGATCTTCCCCTACCAGGAGCAGGCGGATGCGTTCTTCAACACCGCGCTTGTATATGAACCGGCGGTACTCAAAAAGCACATCTTTCCGCTGCTCAAGGCCGTGCCGGAGGAAAGCCCCTATTTCTGCATGGCGCGCGATCTTGTGAAATTCCTAAACTACTTTGCGGACGCGGAGATTGAGGATGAAATCCCGCCCACCTCCATACTCCGCGAGTTCATCGGCGGGAACGCGTTTTACAGGACGTTTGATTGAGGCATGAAATCACACAAAGGCCGCATCCTGACGGACGCGGCCTTTGAAATGACTGCACAGTTCTGTTACTTTGTCTTACGCAACGCATTCCGGAACGGATGGCTGATGTGGCGCGCGGAGGCGTTGCGCAAATACCCGCCCTTTTGCACCTTGACGTCTGTGACGGTAATGACGGCTTTGTCACACAATTTTGAAATCATGTCGAGCGCCTCATGCAGGTGCTTGCGCTGGATCATCATCAGCAACATATAGCGGGATTCGTCCTCGATACCGTGCACATCCATTGTGGTGATGCCAAACCCCTTTTCGCGCAGCGTCGCGCTCAGGTTGTGGGCGGACGCAAGATCAGGCACCACAATCTGGATGGAAGAAAGGCCGAACGCCAGCTTTTCATCAAGCCAGGAGCCTAAGAAATTGCCCAACCCGAACGCGACCGCGTACACCACAACTTTCAGCGGATCGGACTGGAAGCCGGAAAGCACGGTGCTTGTGATGATCAGCCACATGGTGATTTCAAGCACCGCCAAAAGGCTGCCGAGCGAGCGGATGCCGCGGTTGATGAGCACGATGCGCAGCGTACTCGTTGTGACCTCAAGCATCTTGCCGAGAAAGATGAATACATAGACCCAGATACTCTGTGTTTGTGAAAACGCGGTCAATGCGTTAAAAAACTGTTCCATACCCCATTGCCCTCCATTTTTTTCAGGCGTTTGGGGCCAAAACAAGCCAAAATCCAAACGCCGTTGTTCAGATAGACGATGAAGATTATATCCACAAGCCGGCAGAAAGTAAAGCAAATTCTTTGTGAATGCAGCCTGCTTGCAGCGGTCTGTTGTTTTTTGTACGGGAGTGTCCTGTTTCCCCTGTATTTTGCCCCGCAAAATGGTACAATAATGGAAAGAACACGCAGGTAAGGAGAATACGATATGGCCTTTTTTTCTTCCATCAGCAAGGAGCGGCAGGAGCGGCTCGTTGCTTTTATTGACGCAACGCTGGAGCGGCAGGTAGAAGACCTGCAGGCGCTCATCCGCATTCCAAGCGTAAAAGCCACGCCCGAAGGCGATTTGCCCTTTGGCGCGCCCATGCAGGAAGCGCTTGACGCTGCCCTCAAGCTTGGAGAAGCATTGGGTTTCCCCGGCGGGCGCGATCTTGAAGGATATGCCGGTATTATTGAGACGGGTTCCGGCGAAGAGATGCTGGGGATTTTAGCGCATCTTGACGTGGTGCCCGCAGGCGAGGGCTGGTCCTGCCCGCCCTTTGGCGCAGAAGTGCGCGACGGACGCATCTATGGGCGCGGCGCGATCGACGACAAAGGCCCGGCTGTCAGCGCGCTGTACGCGCTTGCGGCCATACGGGATGCCGGTATTCCGCTCAACAAACGCGTGCGCGTCATTCTCGGCTGCGATGAAGAAAGCGGCTGGGCCTGCATGGACCGTTATAAAAAGACGGAGGAACTCCCCACCATGGCCTTCTCGCCGGATGGAGAGTACCCGCTTGTGTATTCTGAAAAAGCCATCATGCAGGCGACCTTCAAAAAGAAGCTGACGCACAGGACCGCCATTGCGATTTCCGCGGGCGAACGCGCAAACGTCGTGCCCGGCACTGCCGAAGCGGTAGTTCCCAAGAGTGCCGGTATTCCCGGCCTGCTGGCGGAGGATGGATTCTCCCTTGCCGCAACGGATGTGCCGGAGGGAACAAGGCTCACCGTGACCGGCCTTGGCGCGCACGCCTCTACGCCGGAAAACGGCCGCAACGCGTTAC
>JAEYLA010000132.1 GCA_023461495.1 Bacillota bacterium
CGCCATAGCTTGCGGGGGAGAACCGGCCGACGGTCCAAAAGCTCACGCCGCCCAGTTCGAATTCTTTTACCAGCGCATAGCGCGCCCGCACGCTTTCCCGGTTCTCAAACCACACCACATGGCGCTCGGTTCCGTCCATATAGAAGAAATAGGGCGCTTGCGCCTCGGGGTCGAACTGGATGACGGCGTTGTACTCTCTTGCGAGTGCTTCAGCCTGCGCAAAGGAAATGGAGCGCGCCGCGCGGCCCTGTACATAAGGCAGCGTCCAGTCGTAGCCGTAGTTCGGCATGCCCATGAGGATTTTCGAAGGTTCGATCACGCTCACAGCATACTCCAGCACACGCCTTACCTGGTTGGCGGGGGCGACTGCCATCGGAGGGCCATAGGTATGGCCCCATTCATAGGTCATCAGGATGATGTGATCCATCAGCTTGCCGATGGCCGCATAATCGTGCGCTTCATAGAGGATGCCCTGCTGCTCCTCGCTGGTCTTGGGGGCAAGGGCAGTCGTAATGATATAGCCAAGCGGCCTTATGCGCGCGGTGGCACGCGTCAAAAACGCCACGTACGCATCGCGGTCGTCAGGAAAGACATATTCAAAATCCACATCCAGCCCATAGTAGTTTTTTGATTTGAGGATGTTGACAACATTGTTCAGCAGCGTTTCCTGCAAATCCGTATCCGTCAGGATGGTGTGCGCAAGGTCACTCGAAAAGGAGCCGGTTTCGCCGATGTTTGTGATCACCATCATGGGGGCGACGTCGGCCTCGCGCGCGGCCTGAATCAGCGGCACATCGTCAATGGGCGTGAGCGATCCGTCCGGCTGCACCTGATAACTGAAGATGCTTAAATATGTCAGGTACGGCAGCGTACGCCTAAGGACGTCCGTATCGATGTTGGGGAAGGAATAGCCGTTGACGTAAATACGCATAGCCGCTTCCGGTTCCTCCGGGATGGTCAGCCGCATGCCTATTGAAAGCGTGGCGGGGTCGGTAATGCCGGGGTTTGCAAGCAGCAGAAGCGCCGGCGTGCGCCCGAATGCGCGCGCGATGGAGTAGAGCGTATCCCCTTCCTGTACGATATATTCCTGCAAGGCGGCCACGTCCTTTTATCAAGAGATCCGGTCCATATTACCTTATTGAGCATAGCGGCGAAACATGCCGAATTTCCAATATTTTGCTGAAGTTACGCCGCGGGAGGGGAGTGATTCTCCGCTGGCAAAGAGTCTTCGCTGCGCGCAGGATGGTACGGCGTGCAACGGTCATTCTGCGAATCTTTCCCCCTCACACATGTTTGTTTGCGGCCAACTACGCACACAGGCAAATTTACGTGTTATAATAAAGGCATCTTACGATCCTGAAAGGGAAAAACATGCTGTTTTCACCGCTGTTTTCCGGGTCTTCCGGCAATGCGACATTTATAGAGGCGGGCGGCGTCCGCCTGCTGGTGGATGCGGGGCTCACGGGCATCCGTATCGAGCAGGCGCTTTCGGCCATCGGCATCCCCGCAAACACCATCCACGGTATCCTCGTGACCCATGAGCATATCGACCATGTGCGGGGCATCGGCGTGCTTTCGCGCAAGCACGGCATTCCCGTATACGCCAACGCCGCCTGCTGGGAGGCGATGCCTGCTAGCGTTGGCGAAATCGCGCCGGGCTGTACGCGCGTGATTGAAACCGGGCGGGATTTCTACATCAAGAACGTCAACGTCACGCCGTTTGCCACCCCGCACGATGCGGCGGAGCCCGTGGGCTACACCCTGCGGCATGAAAAACGCTGCGCGGGGGTATTGACGGATGTCGGCCATATCGACGAACGGCTGATTGACGCCGTGGAGGATTGCGATATCCTGCTCATCGAAGCGAACCACGATATCGAGATGCTCAAGTCCGGCAGCTATCCGTACCCGCTCAAGCAACGCATCCTGTCAAACCGCGGGCATCTGTCCAATATCGATTGTGGACGCGCCCTGTGCAGGCTCTATGCGCGCGGGCTAAGGAACGCCATATTGGGCCATTTGAGCCGGGACAACAACGAGGAGCAGCTTGCCATGGAAACCGTGGCACTCCAGCTGCAAACGGAAGATATTTATTCCGGCATGCGCGTTGCCATGTCCCACCGGGACAGGCCGTGCGGCGTATTTCATCTGGAGTGCTGACGGAAATCCGTTCCGGCAGCGCCATTTCAAACAACAGGAGGGTCAAATGAAGCCCGTTACTCCGCTCCAACTTCAAACAGCCCGCGGCATGGACAAATGGACGCTGTGGATCATCCTTGGCATGTTCGCGATCAATATCGGCCTGGGCTTTGTTCCCGGCATCACAAATGACCTTGTGCGCCTCTATGCCATTAGCGCCCTCATACTGGAGCTTGGCTGCATTTACATTCCCGCAAGCACGTTTATTGAGCGCAGCGGCGGGCGCAAGGCATTCGGCTTTTCGCGCATCAGCGGGTGGGAATGCGCATGGGCGGTGCTCTTTGGCGTGGGCGTATTTTTTTTGTCCACTGCGGTGAACGGCCTTGCGCAGTTCCTATGGCAGTTGCTTGGCGCAAACCCGGATATGATGCCCACGACGCCCCTGCCTACCGAGGGCGGATGGCGGCTCATCGCAACCATATTCCTTGTTGCGGTCATTCCCGCCTTTGCGGAGGAAACGCTGTTTCGCGGCGCGATGCTGCACGCATGGCTGCCAAGGGG
>JAEYLA010000133.1 GCA_023461495.1 Bacillota bacterium
CGTTTTCATAATACCTTATCAGCGCCTGCATGCCAAGCGCTTCTAGCCCTTCGTCACAAAGCGCGCCGTACATGGCGCCAATTTCCAGCACCGGCAGCATAATGCCGCTCTCTCGGCTTCGTCAAGCGCGATATCCATATCCTTTACAAAATGCTTGATATAGAAACCGGGGCGTCGCTGTCCGTGAACATTTTTTGCCCGTTGTGTTCAAGCTGCCAGCTGCCGGAAGCGCCGCCGACCGCTTGCAATAGCGGCTTCCCCGTCAGGAAAAAGCAGGCCAAATGGGAAATATTCCCTGAACGGAATGCTTTGAAAAAGGACGGCAGGCGCCCTGAGCGCACCCGTCCTTTGACAAAAAACGCGAGATCGCGGCGAAAGCGCATTGCTTTCGCCGCGGAAAAACCGGATGTTCAGGTTACCAAGCCCTCCGGGCGTTGACAAAATGGCTCTTCCAGTAGGAAGTATTGATGGAACGGCGCACCACCTTGCCGTTTGCGGAGGAGGCGTCAACCATTTCGCCGCCGCCGATGTAGATGCCCACATGCCCGATCTTGCTCTTGGAGTTGTTGTAGAAGAAGATCAGGTCGCCCTTTTTCAGGTCCGAATAGCTCTTGATATTCTGCCAGTCGCTGACCTTGGAATATCCGGCCGCGTTAAGCCTTCTGCGGTTGGAGCCCGCCTCCTTGAGGCAGTAATACACAAGACCGGAGCAGTCAAAGGAGTTCGGCCCTTCGTTGCCGAGGATGTACTTATCCCCCAGCTGCTTCTTGGCGGTTGCGATCATCGTGTCGATATTGGCCTTGCTCCGTGCCTGCTTGGCCAAGGTCGGGCTTTGCTTGGCGTCGTCGGAGTTGATCATGTCAAACGTCTTCTGCCCGGCCTTGCCGTCTGCAGAGAGACCGTTTTCCTTCTGGAAGGCCTTGACGGCTTCAATAGTCTCCGTGCCGTAATAGCCGGTGATCTTGGAAAGGTAGCCGAGCGCTTTTAACTGGCGCTGGAAGTTGTCCACATCCGTACCGCTGGTGCCTTCGAGCAGCGTATACTTCTGCGCCTCATCGGAATAGATGAGCGCCAACGTCTGTGCCCCTGCCCAGCCGTCCTGCAGCAAATTGTGCTGGCGCTGGAACAGCTGCACTGCGTATTTAGTGGCGGGCCCAAAGTGCTGCGTGGGTTCGTCGATGTCAAGATAGCCAAGGTCCATCAGGCGGTTTTGCAGATTTGTCACCTCTTCGCTGTCCGCAATACCCTCATACAGCGTCGGATCCGGCGTGGGCGTGGGAACGGGGGTGGCTTCCGGGGTGGGTTCGGGCGTTGCGCCGGGGAGCTCCAGCACGGTATTCTGCGCGTCGGTGCCCGGATTGGCGGGGCCGCCCGCAAGCACGATGGGGGCTGCTGCCGTCCTGCTTGCGGATGCTGGTTTGGGCGGTGCCGCCAGCAGGAAAACAACGCCGGCGATCATGCCCGCGGCAACCACGCCCACGGTCACACGGCCTGCGGGGCGGAGTGCCATGAGCGCGCTCCTGATGCGCAGGATCAGCCTTGCAAGAGCGCGTGCCGAATAATAGCCGGTGCGTTGCAGCGGAGTGAGACGGGTGCGCCTGCGGCGTTTATAGGCCATGCGTCCTCCTTTGTAGATTACAGGGATCATGCAGTTTACATTTCTTTTTTGTATATTCTGCCTATCATTCTATCCCTTTTTTCGACATGAGGCAATGCGCTCTAAAATTTGTTTATTTCCTATTCATATTTTCTTTATACGTTTCCGGGTTTTTGCCTTTTTTGGACGGGGATGGCCGATTGCTGAAACTCCTTGACAAACGGCTGCGCTTTTAGCATACTAATGCTACAAACGTATACGGCGCAGATGGGAATACGCGCGTTTTTTCAACTGTTTTGAGCGAGCCGGGGAGGGTGCAAGCCCGGCGGCAGTAAAACGCGTTTGGCGGCCCGGAGCCGGTTTGGGTGTGAAAGTGGGCGGCAGTTTGCCGCCAAAAAGGGTGGAACCGCGAGCGATGCCTCGTCCCTTTAGCTGGGATGCGGGCATTTTTTATTGTCGAAAAAGTGTCTTGCGACACTTCTTCGAGGATTACAGAAACACCCTGTGCCTGCGGCACGGGCGGCTGTTTCTGAAAGGAAGCCTTGCTATGCAAGGCGTTCCGCCGCCATCGTACACGCCGCTGGCGGCGATTGGAAGCCGGCAGGGGATTGCGGTCCCCCGCACCTCTTTGGGGCAATATAGGGGCGAACTGTGTTCGCCCGAAAAACAAGGAAATTGAAAAACCAGATCATATTAGGAGGAAGCGACAAATGGAAAAGACCATGGAAAAAATCGTGGCGTTGTGCAAGAACCGCGGGTTCATCTTCCCCGGCTCCGAAATCTACGGAGGCCTGGCGAACGCGTGGGACTACGGCCCGCTGGGCGTGGAGTATAAAAACAACGTCAAGCGCGCCTGGTGGCGCAAATTCGTGCAGGAAAGCCCCTACAATGTAGGCATCGACGCGGCGATCCTCATGAACCCGCAGGTGTGGGTGGCCTCCGGCCACGTGGGCGGCTTTTCCGATCCGCTTATGGACTGCAAGGCCTGCAAGGCGCGCTTCCGCGCGGATAAGCTCATTGAAGACTACGCGCACGAGCACAGCCTTGATGTGCATCCGGACGGCTGGAACAATGCGCAGATGGAAGACTACATCAAGAGCCAGGATATCGCCTGCCCCGAGTGCGGTAAGAAGGACTTTACCTCCATCCGCAAGTTTAACCTGATGTTCAAGACCTTCCAGGGCGTGACGGAGGACAGCTCCGCCGAGCTGTTCCTGCGCCCCGAAACCGCGCAGGGCATGTTCGTCAACTTCAAGAACGTGCAGCGCACCACGAGAAAGAAGATTCCCT
>JAEYLA010000134.1 GCA_023461495.1 Bacillota bacterium
CTGGCTCCTCTTGAATTACGAGCCATATTTTTAGCTGCGTAAGCAAATTCGGATGCTTCATTAACATCCGAATTTGCAAAGTAGCTTTTTGTTTTTTTATCTGTCTACTTGACAGGGGCTAGTTCACGGACCCGCCGGGGCATACTTTTTTTCGTCTGGCTTGCAATCCGCCTCGGATTGTTTATCCGTTGCGCACCGTGAGTTCTCCGCAGAGATCGCGGGACATGATGGCGCGGATGCCCTCCATATCGCGGCTTTGCCCCAGCGCCCACATCAGCTTTGTGACGGCGGCTTCCGTCGTCATATCGTTGGCGGGAAGGATGCCCGCTTCGAGCAGCGGACGGCTGACCTCATAAAGCGCGGGAGTACTTTCTTCATATAAGCATTGCGAGCACAGCACCACGGGCATGCCCGCCTTTAACAGGTCAACGATCGCACGCGTATGGTCGCGCCGGATACTGTGCACACCGCCCAGGCCGAACGCCTCCACCACAAGCCCGTGGTAGCCGCAGTCCGGCAGCGCGCGGAACAGCGCGGGGGAAGCGCCGGGCACAAGCTTCAACAGCGCCACATTTTCATCGATGGCATCATTATAGGAAAATGGACCCTGCGCCTGCGGAAGCACAAGCGGCAAAAACCGGCCGCCCGCACATACGCCCGCATAGGGGCGGTTGATGCTTTCAAACGCGTTCCTAGAGGTGGTGCGCACCTTCACGGCGCGGCAGCCAAGCATGACGCTTCCTCCAAAGGCAACATAGACGCCGCCGGGCAGTGCGTGGGCGGCAAGGATGGCGTCAAACAAATTGGCACGCCCGTCCGAATCCGGATAAAACATGGGGTACTGCGCGCCCGTGAGCACCACAGGGATGGATAATCCCTGCAACATAAAGGAAAGCATGCTGGCGGTATAGGCCATGGTGTCCGTGCCGTGGGTGATGACAATCCCCGCATACGATGTCTGCGCAGCGTAAATCTCCCGCGCCATCAGCCTCCATTCTTCCGGCTGAATGTTGGAGGAATCCAATGCAAACAGGTCGCGGCAGTCAATGGCAAAGTCAAAAACCGCCTCCGGCAAAAACGGAAGCAGCTCCGCGGCGGACATCTGCGGCGCAAGGCCGTCCGGTGTGGGCAAACATGCAATTGTGCCGCCCGTACCCATCAATAAGAGCTTGCCCATAGCACCGCTCCTTTTTTTAATTAGAGTATACCACGCGGGCGCAGGAAACAATATATGCCATTGGGCAAAATCTGGGGAAGGAATTGCATTTTTGCATCATGGGAACCTTTTTCTTGCAAAATGCGAAAAATACCGCTTGTCATGAGTGCCGTTTTCAGGTAAAATATTTCAAAATGGGTGATTTTCGACTAACCACCCGCGAATTATGGCAAAACGTACAACCAACGCAATATTAGCCCCGGCCTCTATAATGTATGGTTATAACAAGGGCGTTATAATACCAAATAACTGGAAGGAGTAAGCAAACAGAAAATGAAAGACTATTGTGAAAAACTTGGCATCATCGCTCCTAAGGCCGTTTACCGCAACCTGTCCCCCGCAGTGCTCACCGAAAAGGCGCTCGCACGCGGAGAGGGCACGCTCTCGGAAACCGGCGCGCTGGTCATCTACACCGGCAAGTACACCGGCCGTTCCCCGGAGGACAAGTTCGTAGTGGACGTGCCTTCGGTACATGACGAAATCGAATGGGGCAAGGTTAACGCGCCTTTCTCCGCCGAGAAGTTTGACGCCATCTACGGCAAGATGATGGCATACCTCCAGGGCCGTGAGATTTTCATTTTTGACGGCTATGCGGGTGCCAATACGCACTACGCCACCAACATCCGGGTTGTCAACGAGATGGCCGTGCAGAACCTGTTCATCCACCAGCTGCTGCTCCGTCCCACTGAAGACCAGCTTGCCTCCTTTGATCCGGAGTACACCATCATCGCGGCGCCCGGCTTCAAGTGCGTCCCCGAGCTTGACGGCACGCATTCCGAAGCCGCGATCCTCGTCCACTTTGAAAAGAAGCTGGTGCTCATCGCCGGTACCGCTTACTCCGGCGAGATCAAGAAGTCTGTCTTCACCATCATGAACTACCTGCTGCCCAAGAAGGGCGTGTTCCCGATGCACTGCTCCGCCAACATCGGCCATGACGGCGATTCCGCCCTGTTCTTCGGCCTCTCCGGCACGGGCAAGACCACCCTTTCCGCAGACCCGGACCGCAAGCTTGTTGGTGACGACGAGCACGGCTGGTGCGACGAGGGCATCTTCAACTTTGAAGGCGGCTGCTACGCAAAGTGCATCAACCTCTCCAAAGAGGCTGAGCCCCAGATCTGGGACGCCATCAAGTTCGGCGCTGTTGTTGAAAACGTTGTGATGGATCCCGAAACGCGCACCTTCGACTTTGATGACGACAGCATCACCGAGAATACCCGCGTGGGTTATCCGGTGGAATACATCCCCAACTGCGTCATTCCCGGCGTAGGCGGCCAGCCCAAGACCGTTATCTTCCTCACGGCGGATGCGTTCGGCGTACTGCCTCCGGTTGCAAAGCTCGGCAACGACCAGGCCATGTACCATTTCGTTTCCGGCTACACCGCGCGCCTTGCCGGCACAGAGCGCGGCGTAAAAGAACCGCAGGCGACCTTCTCCACCTGCTTTGGCGCACCCTTCCTGCCGCTGCGCGCTTCCGTATATGCGGAGCTCCTGGGCGAGTACATCAACAAGTACAACGCCAACGTCTACCTCGTGAACACCGGCTGGTCCGGCGGCCCCGCAGGCGAAGTGCCGCGCATGAGCATCAAGTTCACCCGCGCCATCGTTTCCGCGGCGCTCAACGGCGAGCTTGAAAAGAGCGAGTTCGTGCTTGACCCGAACTTCAACGTGCTCGTCCCCGCTTCCTGCCCCGGCGTTCCCGTCGAGGTCTTGAACCCCAGGGAAGCCTGGAAAGACAAGGCCGCATACGACGCGAAGGCGAAGGATCTTGCCGGGCGCTTTGCGAAGAACTTCCAGAAGTACAAGGACATGCCCGCGCACATCGTGGAAGCCGGCCCCAAGGGCTAAGTTTCTATTCCGCGAAATAACAGTGGCCCTTCTGTGGGAATACAGAAGGGCC
>JAEYLA010000135.1 GCA_023461495.1 Bacillota bacterium
ACCCGGTATTCAAGTACGGGTACGAGCGGTTTTTTGCCCGCTGCGCGGAAGCGGGGGTGGACGGGATCATCCTCCCCGACCTTCCTTATGAGGAAAAAGGGGAGGTGGAGCCGTACGCCGCGAAAAACGGGGTGGATATCATATCCCTTGTTGCGCCCACCTCGCACGCCCGCGTGCGGGAGATCGCAGCTTCGGCGACCGGATTTTTATACCTTGTTTCCTTCATGGGCGTGACGGGCATGCGCGGCGAAATCGCCACCGACCTTGCGGCCATCGTCAGCGAGGCGCGCGCGGTCAGTTCCGTTCCCGTCGCCGTCGGCTTTGGGGTCAGCACGCCGGAGCAAGCGCGCGCTGTTGCTAGCTCTGCTGACGGCGTGATTGTGGGAAGCGCGCTCGTCAAGCTTGCGGAGGAGCAGGGCAAGGATGCGCCCGCGGCCATAGAAGCCTATGCGCGGCGGATGAAGAAGGCTGTGCAAGGATAGGCGGTTGGAAGCAGAAAAGAAGGAGGCACAGCCTGCCGCTGCAGAATATGGATAAATCTTTTTTCAGGGGCAAAGCCCCTGAACCCTACCCAAGGGGCTAGTCCCTTGGGAATCCCTTTCCATGGATGGGTTCTTAGGGCCGTTACGGCCCTAAGCGGGTGTTTGAGGGTAGAGCCCTCAACGTACCCCCTTACAAATGAACAGTGGCCGGCCTATGCCTGCCGCTGTTCCTTTTGGGAAAAGAACGCAATGCCGTGCTGGTCGTACAGGCGTACGGCGTCCAGGCAGATTTCCAATACCTTTTTGATGCAGTTGATGTCAATGTTCTCATACGTATCATGCCGCGTATGGTAGTACGGCTGCGGGTCGTGGTTGACGGCGCAGAGCCCGCAGGCCATCAGCCCGCTGCGGGAGAACGCCTCCGCATCGGTTGCGCCGGGGTAGAGCTGCGCTTCGGGGAGGTCGATGCCGTTGCGCCTTGCGGCCTCATACAAGAGGCTGCCGACGGCGGGGCTGTTCTGCTGCGTGCCGTTGATGCCTTTGAGATAGCACCGGAGATGCTCCTCCTCGCGCAGCGTGTCGAGCGCCACAAAGATGGTTTCGATCTCCTGCGGGGCGGCCTTTTTATAGTTTTGTGCAAAGGCGGAAGCGCCGCGCAGGCCCACCTCCTCGCCGCCGGTGATCAGGCAGCATACCTCGGTGTGTTCAAAACGGACGTCCCTGTCAAACAACTCCTTCAAGATGCCCATCGCCACAAAGGACCCCGAAAGGTTGTCGTTTGCGCCGTCCACCACGGTGTTGCGGTCAAAAAAGAACAGCAGCGCAATAAAAAACGGCATAAAACAAAGCTGCAAAATACCCGCAGCCATCCAGCCGCCCGCCATGGGAAACGGCCCATGCAGCAGGGACTCTAAAAACGCCGCGATGCCGCAGCAGAGCACCGCGAACATCCCCAATATGGAGCCAAACAGCACAACGGAAACGAGAAGCCCCTTTCCATGCAGGCAATACGTAAACTCGCAGGCCGTGTCCGCATGCCCAACAAACACGATGCGGCGTTTTGCGGTGCCATTGGAGGAGCGCCTTGCATACACATTTGTGGAGGCTGCGCGGGGAAATAGAAAATCGATATATTCCCGGTACAGCAAAAACTCAAATATGAACAGCGAAACGCAAAACAAGCTGAGAATTACGCCCGCGGCGGGGAGTATGGCAGAGGGGACAAGCGTATAGAGCCAATAGAGCGCGGTGCACACAAGGTTGAGCGCAGACGCGATTGTCACCCAGCCGTAAAACGCCTCCGGGTGCAGGAAATACGGATCCTGGCGCGTTTCGTCGGCCCACGTGCGCAGCTGGGTTTCAAAGAAATGCTGGCAGGCAAGCTCCGCTTTGGAGCCTGCGCTGCGGTTTTTGAAGCGCTTGCAGACGGTAAAAATACCCTCTTTGATGTAAGAGACGGTTTCTTGTTTTTGATCCATGGCAACGGCATCCATTCTTTCTTTAGTGCACTTAGCTTCGGAGATTTCACCGGAAATTATTGCGGTAAAACACAGATCGGCGGATGTAAAATGCAGGGCAAAAAGGCTGTAAAAGGGGCTGTAGGAACAGGGAAGTGTTGTCTGGCATGTGCGGTGCAGCGCGCGTAGTGTTTTACCTATCAATTGCCATATAAAAGACCCGCGCTGTGGGAGGTCGGACAGAACATCCCGTGCTTGTGGCACGCGGCGGTTTCTGGCAAAAACGGGAGGAGCGGCCTTCCATATGCTGTCTAACCATGCTGTTTCTTGACAGGACAGGCGTTATGAGATATGTTGAACATGCAAAATCGTTCTATGCGGCGGGATGCAGTCCGCTTTTTACCGGAGGGCGGGAATTCCTCAACGAACATTTCATGACGCCTGTGGAAAAGAGGCAAGGAAAATATGATCAAATGGGTTTTTCGTACGCTGGCGGCGATTGTTGTCATACTTGCGGCGCTGTTTGTGCACCTGATGATTTCGGCGGGGCAGCGCGGCAAGACTGCGCCGGACCAGGCGTACCAATACCATATCCAAATCGCCGTGCAGGAAACGGAAGAATATTTCTGGCAGCTGTTCCGGCAGGGTGCTTCGGAAGCCGGAGAGGCGCTCAGCGCCTATGTGGAGTTTGTTCCCGTACTCTCGGGGGATCCCAGCGCGCTGCGCGTCATGGTGGAACAGGGCGTGAACGCCAAGGTGGACGCGCTTGCTTTGCAGGCGGTGGATGTGGAGGAAACCTCGGGCATCGTATCCTACGCGCTTGAACGTGAAATACCGGTCCTCACCTATGAAAGCGATATGTTTACCATTCCCGGCGTGCCAATGGTCAGCTCCAACAGCTATACCACCGGCATGCTTGCAGGGGAGATGGCGGCAAAGGCCGTGGGGGACAATGCGCGCGCCATGGTGATTTTAAAAAATCCCGGCGCAGGCGCCGAGGCGCAGACACAGAACCTGGTTGTACAGGGCATCATGGAGGGCAGCGCGCGCGCACAGGGGTTTACCGTGCAAAACACCTATGTGCTGCAAATGGAGCTGTTTGAGGCGGAAGACCTCAGACATACGCTTTTTTCGCGCGCGGCGGACATCAATGTGGTCATCTGCATGGATGAGCGCAGCACCCCCGCCATTGCGCAGATGCTGGTGGATGAAAACCGGGTGGGGGATATCGCGGTTATCGGTTACGGCATGATGCCGCAGACGCTTGAGTACATTGAGCGCGGCGTGATTTACGGCTCTGTCTGTCCCGATGCGCACGATATTGGCTACTATACGGTCAAGAGCCTGGTGGACATCTTGGGTGGCGTACCGGTGAGCGATAGCTTCAACCCGGATGTGGACGCCGTCGACCGCAGCAATCTTGAGGGGTATCGCAAATAGTATGGCAAATTCGGCAGGAAAAGGGTCGCGCATGGAACGCAACGCCTCGTTCCGCACAAAGCTTTTAGGCTTTTCGCTGCTGGCGATGCTTGTGCTGTTCATGGTGGGCGTATATAACGCCGTTTCCTCTCGCATGATGCTCCAGGATATGGACAGGCTCCTGCGCCGTTCTGCGGAGCTGACTGCCATATACGACCAGATCAATGATATCCAGAGCGATCTTGAGAGCTATCTGTCCACAAGAAGCTCGGATGTGCTCCAGCAGTTTTATTCGCGCAGCAACGCGCTCTCTAGCAGCAGCGCCGTGCTCAACACCAATTCGGACTATACCGCGCGCGGCATCAAGCTCAAGAACCTGAGCGAGATGCTCACGCATTATCTTTCCACATTGGAAAGCACCGTCATTGAAAAGCGCAACGAAAACGTGCAGGCCTATGCTGCGGGGTATACCGCGGCGCAAAAGGAGCACGGTTACATCGGCAGCTATATCCAGCAGATCATGCGGGATGATCTCACGGACAGCGCGGAAAAATACGCGGCGCTCCAGGATGAAATCCGCATGAACACCACCATCAACTATGTATTGCTGTTTGTGACGGTCGTACTCGTCACGGGCGGGGCGTTCATTTTCAGCTTTGAACTGACAAAGCCCATCTCAAAGCTTGCGTCCTACGCGAAGGCGGTCTCTGAGGGCGAGTTTGACGTCACGGTGGAGGAGGACTACAGCAGCAGGGAGATCAATATCCTGTTCCAGACGTTCCGCATGATGCTCGGAAGTATCCGGAGCTACGTGCGCGAACTGCAGGAAAAAGGGCGGCTTGAGCAAAAGCTCGCCGAAGAGCAGATCAATTCCCTGCAGATGAAAAACTCCCTGCACGAGGCGGAGCTATTGGCGCTGCAGTACCAGATGAACCCGCACTTTATCTTCAACACCATCAACATTGGCGCAAAGATCGCCATGATGCAGGGGGACGGCGTCACTTGCGAATACTTGGAAAACGCCGCGGAGGTGTTCCGTTACAACCTGAGGGGGCTTGATTACAACGCGACGCTGCAGGAAGAGATTGACAATGTCACGGCGTACGCCAACCTTCTGTCCACCCGGTTTGGCAGCCGCGCCACCTTCCAGATCAATGTGCCAAAGGACGAGCGCATCCTTTTGTTCCGCCTGCCGCGCATGACACTCCAGCCGCTCATCGAAAACGCGTTCATCCACGGGGTGAGCAAGCTTGAGGGCGGCGGCATTATCGGCCTTACTGCCAACTGGAATGGGGACAGGCTGTATGTGACGGTATCCAATATGGGCGAGGCGATTGAGGAAGAGCGTATCCAGCGCATATTAAGCGGAGAGCCGGGCGCTACGCCCGATCCAAGCCGGAAGGGGCACACCACCGGCATCGGCATTGACAACGTATTAAAACGTCTGCGCATGTTTTTTGAGGTGGAGGATGTCATGAGCATCATCTGCGGCGGCGGGCGGACGAACATCATTTTAAAGCTGCCCATCCGCGCGGCGGACATAGACGGAGGAAACGAGTAGCGTGTTCAGGATAATGGTGGTGGACGACGAGCCGATCGCGGCGCAATCCGTCGTCTATATGATTGAGAAGAATTTTTCGGATGTGGAGACAGTGGGCGTTTGTTCCTCCGGCAAGGAGGCCATTGAAAAAGCGGCGCTGCTGCATCCGGATATCGTGATTATGGACATCGACATGCCGGGCATCAACGGCCTTGCAGCCATGCGCCAGATTCAGGAGGCAGGCGTCAATACGTCGTTTGTGGTGGTGACGGCGTTCGATTATTTCGATTACGCCGTAGAGGCCATGACGCTTGGCGTGGTGGAGTATCTGGTGAAACCAGTCAAGGAGGCAAAGCTTGTTTCCGTGCTCACGGGTGCGCTCGAGGGCCTGCGGCAAAAGCGCAGCGAGCGCCTGCGCGCGCTTGAGCAGCAGGAGCGGCTGGAGATGGCGATCCCCATGCTGGAGGAAGGCTTTCACAACGCGCTCAGGCTCTCGCAGGATAGCGGGGAGGATCTTGTGAAATACTGCAAGCTCCTGGGGTTCCGCAACATGGGCGGGTTTGTGCTTGTGGCGGAATTTTTAGGGGAACCTGCGGAAACGGAGCAGGAAAAACGGCGCGATACGGTGAGCAACCTGATGAAGCGCGCGGGCGACTGCATTGTAGGCCCATGGCGGCACAGGCGGATTGCCGCTTACTATTTTGACGATGCGGAGCAGGACGCCGCCGGGCAGAAGGACAATGCCATCCGCATTGCGCAGACCGTGCTGCGCGGGCTTAGGAAGGAGCATGGCCGCGTGCTCATTGGCATCGGGCGGCACTACGAGTCGGTCGTGGAAGCCAGGCGTTCCTACCAGCAGGCGCGGCGCGCGCTGCAGATTGCGGCGCTCGATGAAACCGACCGCAACGTGACTGTGCATGTGGACGATGTGGTGGAAAATAATTTGAGGCACCCGGTGCAGGTGCGGCAGCGGCTTGAAGAGGAACTGTTTGCCCGCGTGGAGGAAAACGACAGCGGCAGCATGCAGGTAACGCTTGAAAAGCTGTTCCTGCATACCCAGAGCAAGGCGGAGTCGCTCTCCGCCCTCCGGGATGGCATGACAGAGCTTGTATTGAGCTTTGGGCGGCGCTACGATATTCCGGTGGAGGCGTGCCGCGCAACGCTCAATGCGCTTGCCCTGGCGGAAGATGAAGAGCGCCTGCTGTTTTTGATGCGGGAGTATATGGCGCATTCGCTTTTAGCCATTGAGGGGGCAAGAAAAAGCGCCATCCGCAGCATTATTGAAAAAGCAAACCGCTACATCCGCGCACATTACGCGGAGCAGCTTTCGCTCGACGACGTTGCGCGGGAAGTGAATTTATCAAGCTTTTATTTCAGCCGCCTCTATAAGCGGGAGACGGGCGTGAATTTTTCAGACAAGCTTGCACAGGTGCGGATTGAGCGCGCCAAGGAGCTTTTGAACCGCGAGGATCTTTCGGTCAAGGAAATCGCCTATCTTGTCGGCTATCAGGAGCCGAACTACTTTTCGCGCATCTTCAAGAAGGTCACGGGGCGCACGGCGAGCGAGTACAAAAAGGAGCCGTAGGGGTGTCCGGTGTAACGCGGCCAGGCAATCACACCGCGCGGGCGGCCACCGGCCGCCTCTGCGGTTGGTGCAACGCAATATACAACACACAACATGGGGGCGAATCGTGTTCGCCCGCAAAGCAGTGAATCGAAGCAATTCTTTGAGCGTTTGAAAGAAGGAGGAGGGGGAAACATGATACGGTTGCAAAAAGGCGTGTGCCTGCTTCTTGCATTGCTGGTGGCGTTTTTCGTCCCCGGCTGCACCGGCAAGCCTGAGCCGGTCAAAGATGCGGATGCGGACAGCGGCATTGTCATCGGGTTTTCCATGGCGACCTTGCTGGAGGACCGCTGGATCAGGGACAGGAACATTTTTCTGTCCAAGGCCAAGAGCGAAGGCATTGAGGTGATCGTCAAAAACGCGAACAAGGATTCCGATCTCCAGTATGAGCAGGTGCTCGAAATGCTCAAGCAGGGCATTGATGTGTTGGTGCTGGCGCCCAACGACAGCAAGAAGGAGGTCCGCTGCGTGGAGGCGGCCAAACAGCACGGGGTGCCGGTCATCTCCTACGACAGATTGGTGGAGGGCGGCAATGTGGACGTCTATGTCTCCTTTGACCATAATCAGGTCGGTGTGTTGATGGGGGAGGCATTGCTTGAGCGCGTGCCCCGCGGCGGTTATGTGATCCTGAACGGATCGCCCAACGATTACAATTCCACCATGATCCGCGAAGGGTTGATGAGCGTGCTTGGCCCGCACATCGAAAACTCGGAAATCGGCCTGCTTGCGGAAACCTGGGTGGATGGCTGGGTGCGCGAAACCGCCTATGCCTTCGCGCAGGAAACGCTCAAAAAGCAGGGCGAGGGGATAGATGCCATCGTCTGCGGAAACGATTCATTGGCGTGGGGCGTGATCGATGCGCTTTCCGAGGTGCAGCGTACCGGAGAGGTTGCGGTGGTGGGCATGGATGCGGATCTTGTGGCCTGCCGCAGGATCGTGCAAGGGAAGCAACTGATGACGGTGTATAAACCTATCCGCGATCTTGTGGAGGCAACGCTTGAGGCGGCCGAGAAGCTTGTGCGCAAGGAGCCCATCGAAGCGGAGCGCACCATCAACGACGGAACGTATGACGTACCGTTTATCGCTATCGGCGTGGAGGCGGTGACAAAGGACAATATCGAACAGACGGTCATTGCGGGCGGCTTCCACCTGCGGGAGGAAAT
>JAEYLA010000136.1 GCA_023461495.1 Bacillota bacterium
TGCGGACTGTCGGGCCTGGATTTGAATTCCGGATGGAACTGCACGCCGATAAAGAACGGGTGCGCGGGCAATTCCATGATTTCCGCAAGCCGGCGCTCCGGATTCCAGCCGGAAAACCGCACGCCCGCTTCTTCAAACGCGGGAACAAGGCCGTTGTTGATCTCATAGCGGTGGCGGTGGCGTTCGCGCACCATGTCCGTGCCGTAAAGCCGTTCCGCAAGGGAGCCGGGCGTCACTTCGCAGGCATAGCCGCCCAACCGCAGCGTGCCGCCGATGCGGATGGCGCCTTCCTCGTCCATATGGTTGCGCTGGTCGGGCATCAACGCGACAACCGGGTGCATGGTCTCCGGGTCCACCTCGGTGGTGTGCGCGTCCGCAAAACCCAATACATTTCTTGCGAACTCCACAATGGCCATCTGCATGCCCAGGCAAATGCCGAAGAAGGGAATATTGTGTTCCCGCGCGTAGCGGATGGCTGCCATTTTGCCAAGCAGGCCGCGCTCACCAAAGCCGCCGGGAACGAGTATGCCGTCGATACCCGAAAGGTGCGCTTCCAAGCCGTCTTTCGTCACATCCTCCGCGTCCACCCAACGGATGCTGACCTCCACGTTCGCGCCGATGCCGCCGTGGTGGAGCGATTCCGCCACGGACAGGTACGCGTCATGCAGACCCACATACTTGCCGACGATGGCAATCTCACACTTCCCCTCCGGGTGAAGCTCCCGCGCCACCATCGCTTCCCAGTTGCGAAGATCGGGCGTGGTGGCGGGCAGCAGCAGGCGCTTTAGCACGGCGCTGCACAATCCCTTGCGCTCCAGCAGCAGCGGCACCTCATAGAGCGAGTTCGCGTTCAGATTTTCGATGACGCAATCCTCGGAGACATTGCAGAAAAGCGCGATCTTCGCCTTCATGCTCTGGGGGATCGGCCTGTCGCTGCGGCAAACGAGGATATCCGGCTGGATGCCGATGGACAGAAGCTCTTTGACGGAATGCTGCGTCGGCTTGCTCTTGAGTTCTCCCGCCGCCGCAATGTAGGGGACAAGCGTGACGTGGATAAAACAGCAGCCGCCCGGGGCGCAGTCCGTCTTCAACTGACGGATGGCCTCAAGGAACGGCTGGCTTTCGATATCGCCCACCGTACCGCCGATCTCGATGATCAGCACATCTGGCTTGACTTCCTCCACCACGCGGTAGACGCGCGCCTTGATTTCATCCGTGATATGCGGGATGACCTGCACGGTGCCGCCAAGGTAGCCGCCCTGGCGCTCGCGCTCGATTACGGTGGAATAGACCTGCCCGGTAGTCGTATTATTCGCGCGGGAGAGCTGTTCGTCAATAAAGCGTTCATAGTGGCCGACGTCAAGGTCCGTTTCCGCGCCGTCGTCCGTGACGTACACCTCACCATGCTGGTAGGGGTTCATGGTGCCCGGGTCCACATTGAGATACGGATCAAGCTTGCAAATGGAAACGGAGTGCCCGCGCGCCTTTAACAGACGTCCCAGCGATGCCGCCGTAATTCCTTTGCCCAGCGATGATACCACGCCTCCCGTTACAAATACCAGCTTGGTTGCCATACGTTCCTCCTGTATGCATGTTATATTTTTCAGCTTGTCCAAAAAGAGCGCTGCTGCTCCTTGGAAAAAGCCAAGATTGCGGTTTTGTGCAAAAATAAAAAAACGCCTCCCGTTATCAGGAGGCGTTCGGCGTTTCTTTTGAGCCCTTATTAGTATAGCACCGGGGCGGATGCCCCGCAAGATATTTTTGCGTTCCTCTCGCGGTATGATTATAATGGTTCCATGCAATTTCATTTTGTGCGGGGTGTATGCTATGGAAAATTTCGATGCAATGGCAGCAGGTTTTGATACGGACCAGAGAACCGGCAGAGCAAAAATAATCGCCGATAAGCTTCATACGCATATCGTTGACGGGCATAAGAAATCCGCTATAGAATACGGCTGCGGCACAGGCCTTGTAGGGCTTCAATTTGCAAAAACGTTCAAAGCACTGTTATTGGTTGATTCATCACCTGAAATGATCAAGCAGACCGAACAAAAGCTCGGCAAGTTAGAGCATCCGGCTGTTTCAACGCTTTGCTGTGATTTTATGACGGATACCCCGGCGGAGCTTCAAGCCGACTATATTTTTTCTTCATTGGTATTGCATCATATCAAGGATACTCAAACGATCTTATCCCGATTCTATGATACGTTGCATAGCGGCGGGCATTTGTTGCTGGTGGATATCGACAAGGAAGACGGGAGCTTTCACGCAGAGCATCCCAATTTTGACGGACATAACGGTTTTGATCAGTCCGCTCTCATCGGCTTGGTTTTAAAGGCGGGCTTTGTGGCAGCCGAAGCGGAAACGTTTTATTATGACAGCAAGGCTGCGCATGGTAAGGAAGCGCCTTATTCCCTTTTTATGTTAGATGCTGTGAAATGAACCTGTCATTTACAAAGTCCGCCGGCAAATATGCCGGCGGACTTTGCTTTTTTCGTTACCCCTAGTCTATTCCGCCTCAAGCAGCCGGATATCCCCGGAGGTGGTGCGGATGGAAAGCATGGCGGAAGGGTTCTCCCCGATCTCGCCGGAGGCCCGCTTATTGTCATGCTCGTATGTGAGCGGCAGCGTAGAACGAATCGTGCCGGAGGTTGCGGACGCGTCCAGCTTGACGGAAGCCGTCTTCGCCAACCCCATGGAAACATTGCCGGAAGTGACGCGCACATCGAGATCCCCCTGGGGCAGCACGCTTGTCATGCGGACTTCGCCGGATTGCGTGGAAATGGCGCCGCTGCCTGTAAAGCGCTCCAGCGTGATGTTGCCCGAAGCCGTGGAAATATCCTGTTCCCCGCCGGTAAGCGTCCCGATACGGATGTCTCCGGAGCTGCCGCCGATGGAGCCGACGCCTTCGATTGCGTGGATGGTCGTATTGCCGGAGGTCACCTGCACCTGATAGCGCGCGCTTTTCACTTCCTGGAGCCGGATATCCCCGGAGGTAACATTGACGCTGAATTCCTCCGCCTGCACCGTGCCGCCGCGCATATTGCCGGAGTTTGCGCGCAGCTGTACCTGCCTGAGGCTAAGTGTATCGTCCGGAAGCGTCACATCGCCTGAACTTGTTTTGATGGACAGCTTCTCCTGATACTGTGCGGGCAGATAGACCTCCAGCTTTTTGAAGCCGCTGAACCATAGGAAGGAAAACGCCTGCATCAGCGGCCTGTTCTCTATCCGGATGCGCCCGCTCTCCTTGGAGAATACAAAGCGCTCATCCGCCCGCAACTCCCGGTTCGCAAGCAGCTTGATCTTCAGCTCGCTTTCTTCCGTATGATATACAGTAATGTCCATGCTGGAAAAATCAAATTCCAGGTCATCTATGGCGTCAAGTGCGAAGCTTTCCTCTTGTATGACGCGAAGATCCCCCCAGACCGGCGCGGTGAACGCGCTTTTGCCGCCAGCGCTGCGGCTTAACAGAAAGACAAGCGCGCCCAATAGCATCACCGCCACCACGCCCCAGACAATGATGCGGACGAGAATGCTGTTCTTGTTACTCATGCCGGTCCTCCCGGAGCTGGAACGCCAGCTTGATGATCGCTTCCACCGCAGCCGCGACCAGGAATATGATCCACGAAAACGTCCAGGTGCCCGGCAGCAGGAAGCTGATGAGGAAATACACGATCACCGTCGTCAGCCACAGGATGGAGGAAATGGACTTCCTTAGCCCCTCCTGCCTGCCGGAATTGGATTTCCACTGCTTAAACTCCTCCACCAGCGTATCGTCCGCCTTCACATATTTGGGGCGGGACAAAAAGTGGTAGATGAGCATGCAGCAGGCCGTCACAATAAACGCGATCATCACCACCGTCATGACGACGGGATTGATGTGCAGCGCCGCTACGCCTAAGATCAGGAACAGCACGCCCGCCATGATCAGCGCCAGCGCCGTTGTCACCACCATTGCCGTTTTCTTCCGTTGCCTCTGGACTTCACTGTAATCCATAACATCCGTCTCCTTTAATCCGCGAATGAGTTCGTCCACATCTCCGATGCCGTTTACAACCTGCTTGAGCGCCTCTTCCTCGGGCATGCCCTGGGCGGTCAGATCGTTGTATTTTTCATTGAGGTTTCCCAATAATTCTTCCTTGAGCTCCAATGCCCTGCGGGTATTCGGCGCATTCAAAAAGAGCCGTTCCACCGTTACGCGTAATTTTTCGTTCATGGTTGCTCCCCCTACAGCAAGCTGTCAATGAGCGTCTTGGCCTCCTGCCAGTCCGCCTTGTTCTTTTCATACGCCGCCCTGCCCGAGGGCGTAATGGAGTAATATCTGCGCCG
>JAEYLA010000137.1 GCA_023461495.1 Bacillota bacterium
ATTTTATTTTGGAAGCATTCTCCAACAAAACCTATCTTGCACTGATGCGGCAATATACACCGATCTCACCAATGCTCAAAGCGCCGCTGAACCGCCCGCTTACCGCGCGCGAATATGAACGCGCAGCGGATTACTGCCTGCAGCTTGGATTTTGCAACGTCCTGCTGCAGGAAGCCTCCGCCGCAACTCTGGCTTATACCCCGCCATTTTCTGACAGGTTATAGCCCTGTTCACAATTTGTTTTCAACTTTCGGGCAAGAAAACACAAAATATAGACAAAAATAATCAATACAGAGGTTGTAAACCACCAAATGTGGTGGTACAATAAATCCATAGAAGGGCATTTGGTTTAGAAGTGATCGTTTCTTTCCGTCCGGAAAACAACAGTATTCTTCATTGACTGTTCTTCCTCCTTAAATAAGACGCAAACGAACTACTTTGTACTTCATAACCGGATTCCGCGCGGGTAGGGCAACCGAACGGGAAACGGCGACCGGACGGAAATTTTTCGAGACAGGGGCTGCATGCAGCCCCTGTTTTTTTGCCTTTCATCTTATCCGGCCCGTCTTGTTTTTGTCAGCTTAGCGCGTAGTCCACCCCGGCAAGGGCGTGCAGCTCTGTAGTATCAAACAGCGGTATCTCGCAATCTTGTTGATTTACAACAAGCGGCAGTTCCGTGCAGCCTAAAATGACGCCCTCCGCGCCACTTGCGTGAAGCCGCGCAATCACTTCCAATAAGCGCTCCTTTGACGTGGGCAGCAGTTTTCCGACGACCAGTTCCTTAAATATGATGTCATGTACCGTTTGCCGATCCGCGGCATCCGGTATCAGGGTTTCAATTTCATGCAGGTCCTTGAGCCTGCCGGTATAGAACGTCCCTTCCATCGTGTAGCGGGTCCCCAAAAGCCCGACCGTCTTCATGCCGCGCGTTTTAATAGCTTCCGCCGTAACGTCCGCAATGTGAAGTACCCGCAGTCCGCTCCCCTGCTCCACTGCCTCGGCACACTTATGCATGGTGTTCGCACAAATCAAAATAAGCTCGGCGCCGCCCTGTTTGAGCCGATATCCCGCATCCGCCATGATGCTGTTGAGCGTTTGCCAGTCGTTTTCCCGCTGCAACGCTTCAATCACGGCAAAATCCACGGAGCACATCAGGCAATCGCACGAATGCACCCCTCCCAGACGCTCCCCTACGGCGCGGTTGATGATTTGATAATACTGCGCCGAAGACTCCCAACTGATGCCGCCGATCAGGCCGATGGTCTTCATAAGCTATTCTTCGTTGCGCGCAAGCATGGCCGCGCCCACGATGCCCGCATCATTGCCCAGCTGTGCTGGCACGATTGCGCCGATCTCCTCAAAGAAGCACTTTTTCCTGACATTTTGACGGACAGGCTCAAACAGGAACTCTCCCGCATGGCTCACGCCGCCGCCCAGTGCGATAATTTCGGGGTCCAACAGGTTGATGCAGGAGGTAATAGCGGAACCGAGCTGGTCTACATACCGCTCAAAGATATCGCATGCAATTGCATCCCCCGCCTTTGCGCAGTCGATCACAAGCTTTGCCGTTACTTTTGTGAGATCCCCGCCAGCCTCCGTATAGATCATGGCGTTGGGATAATCAATAATGCTGCGCCTCCCCTGCTGAATGAGCCATGTGGAGGTACAGACCGCCTCAATGCAGCCGTGCACGCCGCAGGTGCAAAGCGGGCCGCCGTGCATGAGCACCATATGCCCCAGCTCCACACCGTGGCCAAGGCCGCCGTTGAACATTTTGCCGCCTAAGATCAGGCCGCCGCCGATGCCTGTGCCAAGCGTAAGCAGAACAGCCGTTTTAGAGCCACGGAATGCGCCAGCGTGAAGCTCCGCAAGCGCCGCGCCGTTTGCATCGTTTGCAAGATGGACGGGCACCTCCGGATATTCCTCCTGCATGGCCTTTTTGAGCGGCACATCATGAAACTGCAGATTGTAGGCATGCAGCACGCGTTCGCACTTAGGATCAATGCTGCCCGGCACCACGATGCCGATGGACTGGAATTGCCTGCTTTCCACATTCAGCTCCAGAGCAAGCTCCTCTACAATATCTTTCATCAGCGCGATCGCGTGCGTATACGGCTTTCCCGTAGGAAACGGAACGCTGCGCCGCGTGACGATGCGCATTTCATCATCCACAACGCCCGCCGCGATATTGGTGCCGCCAATGTCAAACCCGACTTGCAGCATAATTGCTACCCCCTACATATTCTCCAATTCTTCCATCCAGCGCTTGTCGAATTCCTTGGCTGCATCATAGCCGAGCTTTTTGAGCCTGTAGTTGCGCGCCGCGACCTCCACGATAATCGCAAGGTTGCGCCCCGGACGCACCGGCATCAGGATATGCGGCAGCTCCACATCCAGTATGGTGATGTTCTGGTCGTCGATGCCAAGCCTGTCGTACGCCTTGCCATCCTCCCACATCTCCATCTCCATCACGATGTCGATGGACTTTTCCTGGATCACGGCGCCTACGCCGTACATATATCTGACATCAATAATGCCGATGCCGCGTATCTCCAGAAGATACCTTGTTAGCGAAGGAGCGGTGCCCGAAAGGCGGTTGTCCGCCACGCGGCGGATTTCCACCACGTCGTCCGCTACCAAACGGTGCCCGCGTTTGACCATTTCCAGCGCCGTTTCACTCTTGCCCATGCCGCTTTCGCCGATGAGCATCACGCCCACGCCGTAAACGTCCAGCAATACGCCGTGCCGCGTGATGGAGGGCGCGAGCATACGATCCAGCAGATTGGTAATGGAATGGCTGACCTTTGTGGTCGGTCTGGGGCTGCTGAATATGGGAATCTGCCGTGCCTTTGCCTCCCGCAGGAAGATATCGGGCGGCTCATGGTCGCGCGCAAACACCACGCAGGGCACGTCGTACTGCATGAGAATGCCCACACGGTTCTGCATTTCCTCCCTGGAGAGCTGCATGAGATAATAGGTCTCCGCATTGCCGATTAATTGCACGCGGTCATACGCAAAGTGCTGGAAATAACCGGTCAGCTGGAGGCCTGGCCTGTTGATTTCGCTTTCCGAAATCACCATATGGCCCCGGCCCACATCCTTGATGGATAGCCCCAGAGCTTCGGCAAAGGCTTCTACCGTGATGGTCGTACTTTGCACGGCTATTCTTCCTTTCTATTATTGTAGCAAAATGTTGTCGATCACCCAGGCGACGCCGTCCGCTTCGCACGCGGGCGCGATCAGTCCGGCAACGTCTTTGACAACCTGCTGCCCGTTTTCCACGCAAACGCCAAGGCCCGCCATCTGGATCATCTGCAAATCAAGAGTATTATCTCCGATGGCCACGGTTTCTTCCTGCGCAATGCCTAAGAGTTCGGCGGTGCGCAGAATTGCGGTACCTTTGTTCATGCCAAACTGATTGATTTCAATAAACCCGGGCTTCGAGGAAGCAATCTCAAGACGTCCTTCAAAATGCTTTGCAAACCGGGCGATCATTTCCCGTTCCTGCTCGCCGGGCTGTGCATATACCAGCACCTTGGGCACATTATGCCACTCTTTTTCTATAACCGCCGGGTCGATTATATACGGAAGGCGCAGGTACGAGGTGTAACTCTGTGTAAACCCGTTCTCTTCTGCAAAAATGACGGTATCGCCCTGGTAAATCTGTCCATGCAGGCCCCAATCGCGCGCGCAGGTGAGCGCTTCGCGGATCAGTGCGGGTTTGATGGGAGCGCTGAAGAGTTCTTCATCCGTCCTTGTATCCATGACGCGCGCGCCGCCGTATACGATCACCGGCCCCTGGATATTGAGCGCCTGCCAGATGCTGGCTGCCCCTAGGTATCCCCTGCCGGTGGCAATGGTTACATATATGCCAGCCGCCTGTGCGCGGCTGATTGCCGCAAGGTTTGCTTCGCTGATGCGCTTGTCGCTGCCAATTAAAGTATCGTCGATGTCCAGAAAGAGTGCCTTGTACTTCATTTGTTCCATCCTTTTCGTGTTTCCGCCAACAGGTATGCGTATCTCTCACCCATTGTAATGAAATTCCACGTAAAATGGAAGAACAAATTTGGACAACGCCAGGCAAGTACAGACAATCACAGGCAAGCTGCGCTGCGCTCCAGGATGCGTATGGTATCGGGGGTATGGAAAATAATCTCCGGCGTTTGTCATTTGCATACGTGCAGGATGGGTTCAATTGATATCTATCGCGTGTGCAATACGTCCAATGAGCAGACCTCCTGGCGGCATAGAAGCAGTTGGACATCCAAGGTGCAGCGAAGTTCCAATCCGTAAAATAGCCGACAGGCGCTCGTATTGAGCATTTGCCGGCTATGATAATATTCTCTGTTGGCTTCTGGCTAAATTAGTACCACTTCTTTATGCGAACATCTCCTATGTCATTTCAGGCGCAGCGCTTAATAGGAAGCAATTTCGGACGTTTCGTCCTCCGGTACGCCATAATATAAATCTGCTGAAATGTACACAAGCCCTTTGATGGAGCGGTACGTATCCTCATACACAAGCTTGCGTTCAATGAGGGCGCCTTCAAAATCGTAATACTCCTTATAGGTCTTGGACTTCTTGCCCCTGCGCGCTTCGCGGTAGACCTCCTTGGTATTTGCGGGCAGGCTTTCGTCCAGCAGAATTTCCTGGCCCAAGGAGGGCAGCGTCGCCACACGCTTGGAGCTGATTTTGACCACCCTGTCGTCATACAGCGGTTTACCGTAGATCGATATATTCAACTTCTTTTCCTTTGTCGTCTCCGCCACCACATACAGGTCATGCCCCGTATTGTTGACAAACCGGAAGTTTGGCCCGCCGGTGCTGATGGTGGCGTCCCGCCCGATATCGACATAGCCCGAAGGCCAGCTGTGCGGCTGGCGCTCTGTCACTGTAAGGTC
>JAEYLA010000138.1 GCA_023461495.1 Bacillota bacterium
TGCGGCAGGGCGCGGGAACGCTGATAAAAAAGCTCAACCAGCCTGCGCTCGCGTTGTTTACGGAGCACCCGGCACTGCTGCAGTCGATTTCCGACTATACCGATGCGCTCAAACTCAGGAGCATGCGAGTGCATCCGGAGCGGGGACGCGCACTCAAAGCAATGCAGCAGTACCTGCAGCCGGAAGGATGGGAAGGCGGCGCCGGAAACTGATTGTATTCGACATCGCAGTATGCAAAATACAAGTTTTTTGCACAATTCTTGGAAAGTGATTGACATCGCCGTTTTTTCTATAATACACTCATTCACAAGATATCAGGTTTTGATATCGGCACTGTTCGGACTGAATGTTTCGTCACCTCTTACGGGAAAGACGCTATGCAAAGCAATAAAGATGGGGTCGCAACTAGGATTGGATCAAAAGCGCTCTTTTATTTGACAAGCGCGGTCTTGGCATGCCTTGTGACGCTTTTGGGAATGAGCCTGCTATTAAACCGCAGGCTTGCGGCAAATACGCATGCGCGTCTGAATGAGACGGTGCAGGAAACCGCGGTGTTTGCGCAGCGTTACTTCAGCCAGCAGGCGGACACGCTTTATGAATTGGGCGCGCTTCTGCAGGACAGCAAGACGATTGACGACGGGCAGGCGCTTGCCGCGTTTGACGTTGCAAAGGCGCTGGGAGGCTTTTCAGAAATCCGCTTTGCGGACGAAGCGGGAAGGCTGCAATATGAACAGGATGCCGCCGATATTTCGGAGCAGGAGTTCTTCAAAACGGCTAAACTCGGTGAGCAGGTTGTGGGGTACCTTCCTTCCATGGCGGACGAGCGTTCCTCGGGATTGATCGTGTGTGTGCCGGTCGAAGTGAACGGCAGATTTGAAGGCGTGCTTTACGCCGGCCTGACGCATGAGGTGCTGCGGCGGCAGATCGCCGCAGATGCGTTTGGAACTGCGGGGATTGCGCTGCTGCTTTCCCCGGAGGGACGCGTCATCTGCTCTACAGACGCCGCGTTTTCGCCCGGGGCATCTTTTCTGGACGCCGTACAGGCGGCAAACCCTGCGGGAGGGAAGGCGCTTGCAGCGCTCAGAAGCGGCAGCCTGCTGCAGCAGGGCAGCGGGACGAGCACGTTTCAGCGCGGCAGCGAAACGCTCTATGTCAGTTACCTAAAACTTGCGCCTTCGTTCGTGCTGCTCCACGGCGTTACAGAGGCGGCCGCCGCAAGGCTGGATGATACGGGCGCAGTCCGCGCGGTGTTGCTTGCCGTGGCGCTGGTGGCGGTGTTTATCGGCCTGCTTGCGTATGTGTTTTATTCCAACAGCAGGCATATCCGGCAGCTGCAGAACGAAAAGGAACTTTTAAAGCGCAGCGAGGAACGCTACCGGTTTTTAGAGAACCTGACCAGGGACGTGATTTTTGAAATCGATATGGTTACAAAGCGTATCGTCTTTAATCAGAACGGGCAGAAGCTTTTTGGTCTGCTTTCCGATATTGAAACGCTGGACGATCTTGGTGGGCACAACACGCGCATCTATCAGGAAGACCGCAGGGCGCTCTCCGACCTCTGGGAAAGCGTGCTCGGCGGGGAAGAAAAGGCCGAGGCAAGGCTCAGGGTGTATACGTCGGGCAGCACGCTCGTCTGGCTGCATGTACAGTGCTATGTCCTGCGGGATGGGGAGGGCATTGCGGTGCGCATCCTGGGGAAAGTCTCCAATGTCGATCAGCAGCAGCGTGAGCTCCAGCGCCTGCAGGGCCGTGCGGCCCAGGATTCCCTGACAAAGGTCTATAACCGGGAAACCACGCAGATGAAGATTGCGGAGTACCTGATGCTGCAGTGTAGAAGCGGCGGCCCGGGTCTGGGCGCGATGCTGGTGGTGGATCTCGACGGCTTCAAACGCATCAACGATACCTATGGGCATCTGACGGGGGATCATCTGCTGATTGCTATGGTGGAATGTATGCGCAATATCTTCCGCAGCACGGATATCATAGGACGCATGGGCGGGGATGAATTTGTCATCTTTTTAAAGGACATCGGCTCCGCGGCACATGCGTTCCAGAAGGGCGGAGAGTTGTGCATGGCCGTGCGCGCGCTGTCCGAGGCGTTTTCAAATGGCCTGCAGGTTTCCTGCAGCGTTGGCGTATGCATTTGCGCGGGTGCGGAAGCAACCACGTTTGATGAGCTGTATCAAAAGGCGGATTCCGCGCTCTATCTTGCAAAGAGCAAGGGTAAGGACCAATGCCTTTTGTATCAGACGGACGCGTGCATCGCTTGAACGGCGCGGATTGACGGCGCTTCCCCGCAGCCTATATACTCAAAAGAGAACACGGGCACGGGGGAGAAGATGGGCAAATTTGTGCTGCAAAAAGCGCCGTCCGGCTTTCGCTTTGTATTGAAGGCGGGCAACGGGGAAATCATTGCCGTGAGCGAGCGCTATTCGACCGAAGCGGCCTGCAGGAACGGCATTGAAAGCGTGCGGAAGAACGCGTGTGCCGCGCGCGTGGAGGACCGGACGCTGCCCGGATACGAAACATATAAAAACCCCAAATTTGAGGTGTATCTCGATAAAGCGGGGGAGTACCGCTTCCGCCTGCTTGCAAAAAACGGGCAGAATATCGCCGCAAGCCAGCGCTACCGCGCCAAGGCTTCCTGCCTTGGAGGCATTGAAAGCGTACGGAAAAACGCGCCCGAAGCGCCGGTGGACGTTGCGGGGCAAGGCGTATCATAAACCATTGCCGCAGGGGAGGCATGCATCCCCTGCGGCGTTTTCCTGCGGGCCTTTATTTGCGTTTACAAAAAAGGGGGCGGGGTATCATAAGCGTAGAATGCGCAAGCAAACAGAAAGAAGGGAACACATATATGGCTGAACTCTATCTTGCGGGAGGCTGCTTTTGGGGTGCGGAAAAATTCCTGCGCGCCATCCACGGCGTAACGGACACCCAGGTGGGATACACAAACGGCAGGACGGCGCACCCGAGCTATGAGGACGTCTGCCGCCGCGATACCGGCCACGCGGAAGCCGTAAAGGTGGAATACGACGCTGCCGTGCTGCCGCTTGGGTTCTTGCTGGAGCTCTACTATGAGGCGATCGATCCGCTCTCCGTCAACCGGCAGGGCGGGGACGTGGGCACGCAGTACCGCACCGGCATCTATTATACGGACGAAAACGATCTTCCGGTAATCGAGCGTTCGCTCAACGGGCTTACGGCGCGCCTTCTCCAAAAGCCTGCCATTGAGGTCGCTCTGCTGGAGAATTATTATCCGGCGGAGGAGTACCACCAATTGTATCTCGATAAAAATCCGGGCGGCTACTGCCACATCGGCATGGGGAAAATCCGGATGGCCGCAAAGGCCAGGGTCAACCCGGCGGACTATCCGCCCATCCCGCAGGGCACGCTCAAAGAAACGCTCCCGCCCTTTGCGTATGAGGTGACGCAGCACGCCGCGACGGAGCCGCCGTTTGAGAACGCGCATTGGAATGATTTCCGCGAGGGCATCTATGTGGATATCACGTCCGGAGAGCCGCTGTTTTCCTCCACGGATAAATTTGAAAGCGGCTGCGGCTGGCCGAGCTTTTCAAAGCCGATCGATCCGTTTGTGGTACGGGAGCATGCGGACAATTCCTTTGGCATGCGCCGCACGGAGGTAAAAAGCCGGGCGGGCAGCGCGCACCTTGGGCATGTGTTCAACGACGGGCCGCGGGAACTTGGCGGCATGCGCTATTGCATCAACAGCGCGGCGCTTCGGTTTATCCCAAAGGAGGAGATGGAGCGGGAAGGCTACGGCTATCTGCTGCCGCTGCTTGAGGGGGCGTGAGGATGCGTTGAAATAACCAGAAAAAAACAAACAAAAGAATTTTTTGAAAATTATTTGACATCCATGCATGCGTATACTATACTATGGGTACTTAATGGGTGAAAACCCATGAACCGTCTGTGATAAAGGCAAAACCGGCGAAAGCCGGCGGCGCAAAGCTAAAGGGCCTACCGGTCTTGTTTTGACCCATGGCAGCCAGTTGCCGCTTACGTCATGCAATATGCCGTTTATTTCGGCTATGTATTGGATGTTTGGCAGCTGACCT
>JAEYLA010000139.1 GCA_023461495.1 Bacillota bacterium
TAACGGCCGGATTCCACCTGATTCTTTAAAATGGTCGTGATATGTTCCTGCCCTTTGACGTCCTCAAACCTCTGCGGGCGGAACCTGCGGTAAAGCGCCTGATATGACATAGCTCCTCCTGACTCACCGGATGGTAAACACAATTGTGCTATGTCTATTGTACCATTGCATTTGCCGCCTGTTCAATGTGTGCTGCGGCTTTTGGAGAGGAAACCCTTGCACAAACCCCCGGATACGCCTAAAATAACAGCAACGTATTGAAGAGCATACATATGCGATTGATCAAACGAAGTAAGGAGTGTGACTTATGGTGCAGTTTGCAAAGCGCATGGAAGGTGTTTCCGGCAGTGTGATCCGCGAGATTTTGAAGCTGATGGGTGATCCTGAAATCATTTCCTTTGGCGGCGGCAACCCGGCAAAGGAATCCTTCCCGATTGACCTCGTTGAGCAGCTTGCCCATGAGGTGCTTGAACAAAACGGCGCGAACATTCTCCAGTATGGTACAACCGAAGGGTACGGCCCGCTGCGCGAATCGTATCTTGCGCACATCGCCCGGCCCAAAGGCATCGTGGCGGAGCCCGAAAACGTGCTGCCGCTGACAGGCTCCATGCAGGGGCTGGATTTGATCACAAAAGTATTTGTAGACCCCGGCGACGTGGTGCTCGTAGAGTCGCCCACGTTCTTAGGCGCGCTGCAGGCGTTTTATACCTACCAGGCGAACTGTATTCCTGTAAATATGGATGATGAAGGCGTGGACCTAAATGAGCTGGAAGAGAAAATCCGCACCCATAAACCAAAGCTCTTTTATGTAATCCCCACCTTCCAGAACCCCACGGGAAAAACGCTGCAGGTGGAAAGAAGAAAGGCCATTGCGGCGCTTGCGGAGAAGTATGATTTTATCGTGATCGAGGACGATCCGTACTGCGATCTCCGCTACAGCGGCACGCCCGTTCCGCCGATCAAGACGTTTGATACGGCGGGCAATGTCATCATGCTCAACAGCTTTAGTAAAATTCTTTCCCCGGGCCTGCGTGTGGGCACGCTGCTTGCCTCCGTGGATCTGATCAGGAAACTGACCGTCGCCAAACAGAGCAGCGATACGCATACCTCCAACCTGACCCAGGCCATTGCGGACGCATTTTTGAGGCGTGGCCTGCTGCCGGGACATTTAGGGAGTATCATTCCCATGTACGCGGAGCGTCTCAATGCATTGCTCAGTGGGCTCGAATCATTCTTCCCCAAGGATTTCCGGTATATCAAGCCCGAAGGCGGCCTGTTTGTCTGGGGCGAGCTGCCCGGAACACCCGACGTGCCCGCCATGCTCAAGCGGGCGACAGGCGAATGCAAGGTGGCGTTTATTCCAGGCCAGTATTTCTATGTAAGGCCGGAGAGCATGGGGCAGAACACCATGCGCCTGAATTTCTCCTCCGCCACGCCGGAGCGCATCACCCTGGGGCTGGAACGGCTTGGCAAACTGGTGAAGGAAAGCTGCTGAAGCACCCGTCTACTATGGCAAATAAAACAATAACAGCGGTAACGCATTTGCGTTACCGCTGTTTTCCTATTTCTGATTTTATTGAGGTTGTTTACCAAATATACGGGATAAGGCGATACCTGATTTTTTGGGTATATTTTATATATCCGTCAAGGCCTTCTCTCAATACTGCTTCTTCATTCTTAATCCGCTTTATAATAAGCAACGGATAAATCAGAAAAATAACAAACGCATATACAGAACCCAGGATAAGCGGTATTGACAAAAACAGAATGACGGTTGCAAAGTACATAGGGTGTCTCACAATCCCATATAGCCCCGTGTCAATCACCTTTTGGCTTTCCTGTACTTCAACCGTTCTTGACAAATAGGCGTTTTCTCTCATAACTTCCGCATATAATCCATATGAAATCAAAAAGATCACCACCGCTGTTATGACCATCCAATCCGGCAGTTTACTCCAACCATATCTAAAATCGAATGCCGCAACGATAAAACCGCCCACGAACATGAACAAAGAGAATACAATGACCTGTTTTTGCTCAGTTTCTTTTTCCTTTGTATTCAGGCGTTTTGCAAGCAAATCGGGCGATTTCCACAAGAGGATGGCACCTGCTGCAAACATCGGGATAAATAGCACTCCCATAAAAATCCACGCGTTCCAATAGTAAATTGACCCTGCCGGCAAAAACAACAGCAAGCTGATGATGATCATCCCCGTTAGAAGCTTTATACATGATTGAATGAGCAGTTTGCGTTTCATGGTTTTATCCCCCTCAGCTCCTGACTATTCTCTTTTATTATGTATCTTTCAGCCTTTCCTGTCACTTGTTTCTGAGCATACGCAAACTGGAAGAATGAAACTTTAATAAGGGGTATTCCTTAACTTATCGATAACGCCCATAAAACAGAACGGGAACGCAGACGCGTTCCCGTTCAGGCCATCGACAAAGTCCTGCGGACTTTATCGATGGGTCTTCTGCGGGTTAAAATGCCGCTAATGGCGGCATTTTTTTCCCCTCAGTTAGCTTTTGTTCTTGTTTTTGAAAGCGCGCATGGCCTGCTTCATTTGTTTTTTGCCGCCAAACATCCGGCTGATTTTTTCCTGCTCGATCTGCCGGGCATTTTTCCCTTCCCTGGAGAGCTCGTTTTGCAGCTTTTTGTAGCTGTCAAAGCGCTCCTGCAAAAGTATACCTTCTGCAATGGCGCGCTTGATGGCGCAGCCCGGTTCCGTATGGTGGGAGCAATCGCTAAATTTGCATTGGGTGGAAAGTAATTCAACATCCTCAAAGGATTTTGAAAGGTTTCCAGATTCCATTTGCAACTCCCGCATTCCGGGCGTATCGATGACAATACCGCCTCCCGGAAGTAGCAGCAGCTGGCGGTGGGTGGTGGTATGCCTCCCTTTGTCGTCCGTGCTGAGCGTATGCGTCACAAGCGCTTGAGTACCCATCAGTTGATTGATGAGCGTAGATTTTCCAACGCCGGAGGAGCCGATAAACGCAATGGTCCTCCCTTCCTGCACATAGGAACGCACGGCGTCAAATCCACTTCCTGTCACGCTGGAGCAGGGCAAAACATCCACACCGGGGCAAACGGCAGAGACCTCCACCAGCTTTTCCGGCAAATCCGCACACAGATCGGCCTTGGTGAGCACAACGACAGGGGTCGCCATACTTTCCCACGCAATGGAGAGATAGCGCTCCAACCGTCTGATATTGAAGTTCAGGTTCAAAGACATGCAGATAAACAGGATATCGATGTTCGCGGCCACAATCTGTACGTCGTTCGCGGTACCGGCAGCCTTGCGCGCAAATACGCTTTTGCGGCTGAGCACATGGTGAATGACGGCGTTTCCACTCTCGGCATCCGGGCGGTCCACCATGACCCAGTCTCCCACTGCCGGGAAATCGGCGTTTGAACGGGCTTCAAAGGCAAGCCTGCCGGAGACCGTCGCCTGCAGATCTCCAGTTTCAGCGATAAGCTTATAAAGTTCCCGGTGCTGTTCAGAGACCCTGGCAGGGTACAGCCCTTCATATGCGGAAGCTTCCTGCCTAAAGCGGGGAAAAAAGCCATAGCGTATTAGATTTTCAAAGTACATGTTATCCTCCAAAAAATAAATAAGGTTCATGCTTTTTGGAGGGTAAAAAGAGGCTTATGAAATTCTTTTTCCCTCCCCGGTCAGGACACTCTCCGCAATCTTTGTAAATTTCATCATATAGCTCTCCTCTCTTCCCGGAATTGCCGGGACATGTGCTTTTATGGGGCATGCGTGTTCCGATGCCCAGGGACATCATACAGCATCATTCTATGAAAGAAAAGGGGAAAGCGCAAGAAAACGCCGCAACCTTAAAAAACGGCTGCCGGATTGAGCGGCAGCCGTCAAATAAAATTCAGGGACAGTGGCGTGCGGCAAGCAGCTGCGGGCAGCTAGCTGCAGCAGCGCCCTTCGCGCACAGGGCGTTTCTGGCAGGCCATATCCTGCACGATCATCAGGCACTCGCCAAAGCGCTGGAAGTGGTTGATTTCGCGCTGGCGCAAAAAACGCAGGGGATCGATGATATCCGGGTTATCCGTCTGGCGCATCAGATGCTCGTAGGTCACCCGGGCTTTTTGTTCCGCGGCAAGGTCTTCATGCAGGTCTGCGATCGGGTCGCCCGTGCAGGCAACATAGGTGGCGGTAAACGGAACGCCGTTGGGATCGCAAGGATATACCCCATGGTTGTGCAGCGTATAGTAGCCGTCAAGGCCGGCCGCCTTGAGTTCCGCCATGCTTGCGCCACGGATGCACTGGTAGATCATGGTACCAATCATTTCCCAGTGGGCAAGCTCCTCGGTGCCGATATCGTTCAATGTAGCGCGGCAGCGGTTATCCGGCATGGAAAAGCGCTGGGTCAGGTAACGGAGGCCTGCTGCTAACTCTGAATCCGGGCCGCCATATTGCGCCAGCAGCATCTTTGCCATCCGTACGTCGGGCGTGCAGATTTTTACGGGGTATTGCAGCTTTTTTTCATAGATCCACATAGCAGAACCTCCTTACACTTGCCACGGCCATTGTGAACAGACCCAGCAGCCCACATCGGTGGGGGAATGGCCGAAACCGAGCAGGGGGCCATAGCACTGTTCATATTTGCCGATCAGCTCCGCAAGCTTTTTGGAATAGCAGAAGTAGTCGGCGCGCGCATCCTTATCCTTGGGATGCGTATCCAGGTACAGATTGAGCTCTACGCACACAAATTCGCATTCGCTGATCTTCATCAGAAGAGCTTGTTGCTTCGCATCCATAAGGGACCTCCTAACGCAAGTACGGGCGCAACAGTTCCGGGAACATCGTACCCTGGCACAGGGCTTCACTGGGGCAATAGCCCGCTTTGTATTCCTGATTTGCGATGAACGCAGTCGCGAGTAGGCAGCCTGGCTCCGTCTCCTTGCATGTGATGCCGCACGCGCTGCAGGTTTCGCAGACGTTACCCGCAATGAGCGTGTTTTTCACATCCAAAGGATTTAATTGGCAGCCGCATGGTTTGAAGCAGCAGCTACCCATCGTATTCTGGTTTTGATACATATGGGCGTTCCTCCTTGTTGGATCGGCGTTCGGCCGCGTAAGATGTGCGTTTTTACGGCCGGCTTCTGCTGTTATGGTATGCTTGCGCAGTTGGGTTGGTGAAGAAGGAAAGGGACAGAATTGTCCGCGTATATGGACAATTTTAACAAAGATAGACAAACGGCCACGCGTTGTTTGTGATATACTAAACAAACATAATTGAATTAGAACTGAAAAAGGCGGTATCTGCATGTTTGTAGTAGACGGACTGACAAAAAAATATGGCAAAGTGCTCGCCAACGATCATTTGAGCTTTACCGCGCCCGCAGGCATGGTAACGGTGCTCGCTGGGCCCAACGGCGCGGGCAAGTCCACGGCCATCAAGGCGATGGCGGGCTTATTGCGGTATGAGGGCAGCATCACCGTCGGCGGGAAGCCCAATAAAACCGTGGAAGCAAAGCGCATTCTAGGCTATGTACCGGAAACTCCCGCGGTATACGGCATGCTGACTGTTGCGGAGCATATGGAATTTATCGCGCGCGCCTACTCCCTCAAAGACGTGTGGAAGGAGCGCTCACAAAAGCTGCTTGCCCGTTTTGAGCTTGAAGAGCACGCGAAAAAGGTTGGGCGCGAATTGAGCAAGGGGATGCAGCAAAAGGTAAGCCTTTGCTGTGCACTGCTGCCCGAACCCAAGGCCATGCTTGTGGATGAACCCATGGTGGGTCTTGATCCGCACGCCATTAAGGTATTGAAGGAAGTGCTGATGGAGGAAAAGGAGAATGGCGCCGCCATCCTGCTTTCCACGCACCTTCTGAGCAGCGCCGAGGAGCTTTGGGATAAGCTGCTCATCTTAAAAAATGGACGCATTGCCGCGGAAAAGAACAGGCAGGATATGAGCGAAAGCGGAGAGCAGCTTGAAGAACTGTTCTTCGCGATCACGGAGGGGGAAAAATGAGCGCGATCGTCTATCTATGGACGCGGTCGTTAAAAAACCGTTTCCAGCAAGTGCTCAAAAAGCCGTTCCTGATCATACTGTATCTGCTGCTGGTCGGGGCGTTGGGGTTTGTGTTGTTCGGTATGCCGAATTTACAGGGTACGGCTGGAGAAAAACATGTAACCGGGTACGCCGCCATATTGATCGGCGTATTCCTGTTCATTCTCGGGATGTCCATTGCCACGGGGCTTAAGCAGGGGACGGCGCTGTTTTCAATGGCGGATGTCAATCTGCTCTTCGTTTCCCCGGTCAGCCCAAGAAAGGTGCTGATGGCGGGTATCCTCAGACAGGCGGGAATTTTGCTTGCGGCATCTATATTCATGGTATTCCAGTATCCCAACATGCGCAATGCGGGTCTCGATGGCTATGCGCTCTTAGGGTTGATGGCGTCCTATGCGCTTTTGGGCTTTTCTTCACAGGTAATCTCGGCGCTGCTGTACGCGTTCTGCGCCGGTTCCGCGAAGCGCCGCAAGGCGGTCAACAGCGGCATTACAGTGCTGTGCGCGGCAATCGTACTGGGGTTCTTCCTTTCCATGCGCACCGGCACGGGGGATATCAAGACAGCATTTGTTGCGTTCTTTGGCGCGGATTGGTGGAACTATGTGCCGTTCTTAGGCTGGGCGCGCGGCCTTGCCGTAGCGCTTGCAACCTATCAGTGGGGCAGCGCGGCGGTATACGTGCTGATTTTCTTAATCGGCGTATTTCTCTGCGTACTGCTGCTGCAAAAAACGCAGATGGATTATTTTGAGGACGTGCTGCTTGCAGCGGAACGCGCAAACCAGAAGCAGCAGGACGCAAAGGAAGGAAGAATCAGCGTACAGGGCGATGTCAGCGCGAACATCAAACGCGAAAAAGGGCCGCTTTACGGACATGGCGCGCTTGCCTTTACCGGAAAAATGCTGCGTGAGCAGTCGCGCAGCGGGGTATGGCTGCTGGACATCTATTCGCTCGGCGCTTTGGCGGGGCCGGTAATGGCGCTTATTTTCATGCCACCGGCTGCTATGGAAGAAGGCTGGCTGTGGGGCGTGCTCAATATGAGCGTGTGGGTGATGATCTTTTTTAACCTGACGGGCGGCATCGCGCGGGAACTCAATTATCCGGTGCTCTACCTTGCGCCCGCAGGCGCGTTCCAAAAGCTTGCGGCGTCCATGCTGCCGCAGCTGATGAAGGCGGCGGTGGACGGCCTGTTCTTTGCGGTATTCTCCACTCTGGTATTTCACGGCACCATTCTGGAGGGCGTTTTCGGGTGGGCGTCATACTTTGGCGTATCCATGCTGTATGCCGCGGGGGTGTTGGTGGTGGAGCGCGTGCTCGGTGCGAACAAAAATAAGGCCCTCATCATGGTGGTATATATTTTTTTATTGATGCTGCTGGTGATGCCGGGATTAATCGGCGCCATGATCCTTTCGGAGAGCGTGCCAGCCGTTGTTGCGCACCTTGTGTTCCTGTGCTGGTGCTTTGTGATTTCCGCTTTGAGCGTGTTTTTCTGCCGGGGCGTGCTCCACAACATCGATCTGGTGTAAATGCCCCGCAAAATTAATCTGAATTACAGAAAATGAAGGATGTTATAAAACAGCCTTCATTTTTCTCATTGACTTTTTATACATCCTGTATCATAATGACAAAAAGCGCAGGTATGATTGCGCAATCATAAGAGGATAGAGGCGCAGGTCTCAAAAGTAGCAGCGTGGAGCCACTCAAGCGGTGAAGATGCGTTGCAAAAGGGAGATTTGCCGAAGCGGTATATCGGCTTGGCGGTATGCTGCTGGTTTGCAGAAGAATATTTTGCAGACTGTCGCAATGCGGGCGTGTCCCCATTGTGGAGCGCTATTCATCAGTTCGCAACGGGATATGACTATCCTGGCGGCTGGAGATATCGCTCCGGTCGCCTTTTTGTTTTTTCTAAAATATTATTTCAGGAGGAATCACATGAAGAAGAGTATTGCCCTGCTGTTGGCCCTGGCAATGTGCCTTGGCCTTGTCGCCTGCGCCGCGCCCGCAGCCACGCAAGCGCCCGCTGCAACACAAGCGCCCGCAAGCGCGACGGAAGCCCCCGCTGCGGCTGAAGCGCCCGCCGCCGAAAAAGAGCCCTTCCGTGTTGGACTGGAGTGCAACTACGCGCCCTTCAACTGGACGCAGGAAAGCGAAAGTGAATTTACCGCCCCCATCCCCGAAGGCGGCTTTGCGGACGGCTATGATGTGCAGATGGCAAAGCTGATCGCGGACGCACTCGGCCGTGAGCTCGTGATCGTGAAGACCGAGTGGGACGGCCTGCCGCCCGCGCTCATTTCCGGCAAGATCGATGCGATCATCGCAGGCATGAGCCCCACCGCGGAACGCGCCCTTACCATTGATTTTACCGATCCTTACTATGAGAGCGATCTCGTAGTAGTCGTCAAAAAGGACAGCCCGCTTGCTGCCGCCAAGAGCCTTGCGGACTTTACGGGCACAAAAATCGTCGCCCAGCTCAATACCTTCCACGATACGGTGGTAGACCAGATTCCCGAAGTCAAGCATCAGACCCCCATGGAAAACTTCCCCGCGATGATCGTGGCGCTTTCTTCCGGCAAGGTGGACGGCTATGTGTCCGAGCGCCCGGGCGCGGTTTCCGCGGTTGCGGCTAACCCCGAGCTCGTGTTTGTAGAGTTTGGAGCGGGCCAGGGCTTTGAAGCCTCCCCTGAGGATGTCGCCATTGCGGTCGGCCTGCAAAAGGGCAGCGAACTGGCCGGCTCCATCAATGAAATTCTTGCAGGCATCAGCAAGGAGCAGCGCCAGCAGATGATGGATGAAGCTGTTGCAAGGCAGCCGCTCTCCGAATAAGAGGGACCGAAAAAAACAAAGGCCGGGCCAGTTTTCTCGGCCCGGCCTTCAATACGTCTAGATAGGAAGTGAACGAATGCCTACGACATTTTGGGGCTGGATCCTATTCATATTGCAGCAAAACGGAATGCTGTTCTTAAAGGGAACGGGAATGACGATGCTTGTGGCGATCACAGGCACCGTCATTGGTTTTATCATCGGCC
>JAEYLA010000140.1 GCA_023461495.1 Bacillota bacterium
CGTCTACTTCATCTTCCTTTCCGAAGATTTCCGCGCAGAACGCCAATTGATCCTGCCAGGAAGCGCTATAATCAATATATACAACAGGCGCCGCCGCTACCAATTGTTCATGTATCGCATCCACACCCCGATGACCGGCAAACGTAACAATGACATCCGGATCTGATGCAAGAACCGCCTCCAGATTTATTTCAAGCGCGCTGCCCAAATCCATCATATCAAGACCGTCGACATAGGGGCTGTATAATTCAGATCCACTAAGATCGGCAACCTCCCCCAGCAGGTTGGCCCGGGCAGTCGCTGTAGGCTTCACATCCAGCGCAAGAAAAAACTCCAAAGGATACGTATGCAGCATTGTGATGCGCTCGGGCTTGGCCTCCAAAACAACTTCATACCCCGCGGCATCTTTGATTGTCCTGGGCCAGGCCTCTTCATTGTCCGACGCCTGGACAGGCTGCGTTGGATCCGGTGCGCTTGTCTGAACTGCCGGCGGCGTGTCCTCCGGCGCACCGGTATTATTCCCGGCAGGTGTTCCGGCACAACCGGCCAATATTCCCGCCAAAAGTACGATTGAGACGATAAGTCCCATAATTTTTTTCATATCTATTCCTCCCAACAACGCGGTTAGATTAAACTAACCTTATATCATAAGTTAATATAGCAAAACTAATTCGTTGTTGGAATGGAGCAATCCTGAATCGGTTATAGATTATTCCTGAATTTCTTCCGGAACGCGCTGGGAGAGAGCCTGAACTGCTTATTGAATATTCTGCTAAAATACAGCGCATCGGGATACCCAACACTCTTCGCCACTTCGCTAATGGACGCATCAGTGGTAACAAGCCATTCTTTAGCGCGGTTCAGACGGTGGATGATCAGATAATCACCGGCACCCATCCCTGCGTACTTGGAAAAAACATAGAACAGCCGGTTTTCATTGACTCCGTATTGCTCTGCCAAATTGCGCACGGTAAGCCCCTCCATGTAATGCTCGCGAATATAAGACGAGACGTTTTCAAACAACGCATGTGTATCATCGTTCGTTTGGTTGTGCGCACATACAAAGACTTCTTCCAATATGCGGCGAAAAAGCGTTTCCGCTTGAAATGTAGGCAGCGCCCCGGGCTGGCTATAGGTCCTCCACAGCTGTTGAAGCAGTTCCATCAACCGCGGGCTTTGTCCTACTGCAAGATCAAAATGTGTGTCTGGCAGGCAAATACCTTTCGGTTCCGAACCCTGGATGTCATAAAACGCGGAGATAAATTCCCACTTCGTATTTCCTATCACTTGTTTGTCAAGAGAAGCGTTCGTAGATCCATGAATTACCTTCCCAACATCAGCCAAATACGGCGTACCGTCAAAATGGTAGAGTGCCTGCCCTCTTAATGGGAAGATAAATCCCGGACAAGGATACGTTTTTTGCTGGCCGGACGTGCCCGGATCAATCGTATGACGGTACACCCCCTGCAACCGGAACGAGATGTCTGAAAAATGTGATATAAGAGTATTCAGTTCAATTTTCATTTCATTTATCCTTCGGTTTACCTGCGCATATCCAACCAAAATATGAATCCATATAAAATCGAAATTAACAATACAGGATAGCATGATTAGTTGGTTAGTAATATCTAACCAATGTAGATTATCATGTTTCGACATAGTTTTCAAGAATATGCGTCGCAACCGCTCATCGTCTTTTGCAGCAAATAGGAACCGATATTTTCTCATTGAGTGGTTTGAAATCGATTCAAGGTTCCATCTGATCTTACCAGTGGGAGAGCGGATTGTTTTGCTTTTTATCATTTCACTCTTCAAAAAAGAAATCCATTCTTTTTGCATCATGAAAATCCGCATGTACATTTTGATAGAACTCCTTACGATAGCGGCTCGGCGTAATTCCGTATACATTTTTAAAGCTGGCAATCAGGGCGCGGCTATCGGGAAATCCACATTCCATTGCAATTTGTATCAGCGTATAATCGCTGCCGGTCAGCATCTTATATGCGTGGTACATACGTACACGCGTCAAATGTTTTTTAAAGGTTGTCCCCATTTGATCACGGAAGATACGCGCAAGATGTTCTTTCGATATGCAAAACGCATTGGAGGCAGATTCTATAGTAATGTTCTCACGAAAGTGCCCGTCCACATATTTCATAAGTTCGTTGCAACGTTCGCGATACTTTTTTGATTCGACCGATTGCGGCATAAACTCATCCCAACGAAAACAGGATAGCAACAGATACGCGATATCGCATATCACGCTGTTTACAATAAGCTGGGCATAGCGGTCTTTTGTGCGCACTGAAAACACACGATAGAGCTTTTCACACAGCCCCGCAAGCGTTATATACTCCGCTTTTGTATTGTCCAACCGAAAAAGTGGCGTATCACAGTTTTCAGCGAACTGTGACAAGAAGCTATTCGGAAACATGATGTTGATTGCCTCGCATTCGCCCGGCCTCACACTGCATCCATGCAGGTCGCCGCTGTTGATCAATACCAGCTCACCTTTTTTTATGGTTTGACGAATGCCGTTGATGGTATACCGTGCCTCTCCCTGCGTGATTAAGGTAAGCTCTATGCTATGATGCCAATGCCGCGAGACCTCTGTGATTTGATTTTCCGAAAACAGGTAAATCCAGGCAAGGGCGCCTTCCGGAATCTTAATGATTTCTAGAAATGTTCCCATTTCGTTCCCCCCTGTCTGAATGCTTACAGACAGTATATTTCCTTTTATCGTATTTGGTCAATAAAAAATGCTATGTTTTTGCTATAATTATGCTTGACAATGTAAAGAAACAATCCTTCATTGGCACTAAACTAAACAGCAAGAAAGGAATAAGGGAAGTGATCAACCTGAAAAAGCTGCGCGATGTTCTAAACGGTGGTATTTTTCTGTTACCAACAGTCTTGGTTCTGGCAGTTATTGTTGCCATTCCTTTTATCATCAGCTTCTATCTTTCCCTCACCGACTGGAATGGCGTTTCTTCCGCCATGAAGTTTGTTGGCCTGGATAATTTCCTTGAACTGTTCACGAAGGACAAATTCTTCGATTCGCTTTGGTTTACGCTGCGTATTTCCTTTGTAATTGTTCTGTTCGTAAATGTGGCCGGCACGCTGCTGGCCGAGCTGCTCACCTACGGCCTGAAAAGCAGCAAATTCTTTAGGGCTGCCTATTATCTGCCCAACACGATGGGCGGTATTGTTGTCGGCTTTATCTGGCTGTTTATTTTTGTACAGGGTTTCCCTGCCATTGGACAGGCAACCGGTATTGGACTGTTTAAACTGCAGTGGCTCGGCACGGAGGGTACGGCTTTCTGGGGACTGGTCATCGTAGCGTGCTGGCAGTCCATCGGTTTTGTCATGCTTATAATGATAGCCGCACTCTCGGGAGTTCCGCAGGATATCATTGAGGCGGCTTACATGGACGGCGCAGGGTATTGGCGGGTGTTTTTTAAAATCAAGCTACCCAACTGTCTACCGTATATCTCCACCTGCCTATTTTGGACAATCTCGCTGACATTTAAAATGTTCGACTTGAACATGTCCCTCACAGAAGGAGGGCCGTTCGGTTCCACTACATCCATATCTCAGCTTATTTATCAGGACGCTTTCTTTAACAACCGATATGGCTTTGCCACTGCCGAGGCGCTTTTGTTCTTTATCGTATTGTTTGTGATTACCTCGGCGCAAAACGCAGTCACCCGGAAAAAGGAGGGCTAAAAATGGTAAGGAAAAAAAGCCTGCTTACCAAGCCGCTGTTGTTTGTCCTAATGGCAGTAATTCTGGTGTTCTTCCTGTTCCCGTTCGCGATTGCGCTCCTGAATTCCTTCAAACCCTTGAGCGAGATCCTTAAAAACCCGCTTGCCGCGCCAGAGGAATTCCAGCCTTCCAACTATGCGAAAGCGTGGGAGACGCTAAACCTCCCGCATGCATTCATGAACACGGTAATCATAACAGGAATATCGGTGTTGCTGCTTGTTTTGCTCACTGCAATGAGCAGTTATTGGATTACCCGGCGCCGGAGCGGTATCACGGCAGTACTCGACAAGTTCATTGTTGGGTCGGCGCTTATTCCGTTTGCCACCATTATGCTGCCGCTGGTGCTGGTCATCAGAAACCTGAATTTGATCGGAACGTATGCTGCGGGGATTCTCACCTACATTGGCATCGGCTTCCCGCTTGCTTACCTCATCATGAAGAGCGCCGTCAAGGCTATTCCCATGGAGATGGATGAGGCCGCAATGCTGGATGGATGCAGCCCGCTGCAAACCTTCTTCCATATCATTTTGCCCTTAATAAGGCCCACCATAGCTACAGTGGTCATCTCGGATGTGTTCTGGATATGGAATGAGTTCCAGATCGCGCTCATCTTCTTAAACACCCGAAAGCTGCAAACCATCCAGCTGGCCATCAACTCCATGTTCGGGCAATATTCCACCAAATGGGATATCGCGTTGCCGGGTCTGCTGATCAGCATTGTTCCCATTGTCGTACTGTTCCTGCTCATGCAAAAGCACGTGGTGTCCGGCATCATGAAAGGCGCCGTTAAAAATTGAATGTTAATGCGAAGTGGAGCCACACAGCGCATTGCAGTATGTTTCCAAATAATGTAGAGAAGGAGAACGTACAATGAAAAAGACAATTGGTTTTCTTCTGGCATTGACCATCGCCCTGGGCATGCTGGCCGGCTGCGCAAATGCCGCCTCCCCCACACCGGCTGCTACACAGACCCCTGCCTCGATAACGCAATCTTCCGAGACTCCCGCAGGTGCAAAGCAGCAGGTCGTACTTTACAACAATAAAATCGAAATCGTTGAGCCACTCGAACGGATGGCTGCCGCATATACCGCAAGCCATCCTGGCGTGGAAATCATCATCGATACCACCGGTTCGGACGATTATGCCACCGCGTTGAAGACACGCTTTACGGGCGGGGAAGCTCCCGATATTTTTGTCATTACCGGCGTTGAGCAACGGAAACTGTGGATGGAATACCTGGAGGATCTTAGCGACCAGCCGTGGGTAAGCGACATGATGGATATCGCCAAGCCCGACATCACTTCCGACGGTAAAGTCTATGGCTTCCCTGTAGGCATTGAGGGATACGGCTACATGTATAACAAGGATGTGTTCGCCGCTGCCGGCATTGCCGCAGTCCCCAAGACATTGGCTGAGCTTCAGGACGCATCCGATAAACTCACTGCTGCAGGCTTCACACCCTTTGTAAATACCTTTGGCTCGTGGTATCAAAGCGGCATGTTCTACTTCAGTGCCGCTCTCGCGCAGCAGGAAGATCCCTACGCCTTTATCGAAGCGCTGAACAACGGAACGGAAACCATAGTAGGCAATGAAGCCTTTATCGGCCTCGCGGATATGATCGCCATCGACTATGCCGGCTGCGAAAGCCCGCTCAATACCGACTTTTCAACCCAGGTAGCTAAGTTTGGAAGCGGCACAGCGGCTATTGCTATGGGCGGCACATGGAACCAGCCTACCCTCAACGACGTAGATCCCAACCTGAACGTGGGACTGATGCCGCTTCCTCTTTTGCCTGACGCAGCCGACAATAACGTGCTGTATGCGGGCGTCACCAACTACTGGGCTGTCAACAACGGCTCCCCTGTCAAGCAAGCCGCAAAGGAATTCTTAAATTGGCTGGTGAGCGAAAAAGAAGGACAACGGTACCTGACCACCGAGATCGTGAATATTCCCGCATTCAAAAGCGTTCCTGTAGATAACGAAGCCATCGGCCCGCTGGGTCAATCCCTCTCGGATTACCTCCTTGCGGGCAAAGTACTGGGCATCTATAACTCGCGCTATCCTTTCAGCGCCACGGAGGCGCTTGGAACCATCATCCAGAAGTACGCCGCCGGAAATATTGATAAGGATCAGTTCCAGCAGGAGCTGCAAAGCGCCTGGGAAGCCAACAAGAGCCTTTAGCTTCTTGATCGATCTATAAACTGGCCACCGGTATAGCGGTTATGCCGGTGGCCTTTCTTCCGGTCCGCTGAAGGACATTCCATAATCACATGTTCATAGGAGGATGAGTCAACGTGGACATACCCTCAATCGTAAAAAAGATGACGCTTGAACAAAAGATCCGTCTGTGTACGGGAAAAAACAGCTGGCAAACCACGCCTATAGAAGAGCTTGGCGTCCCCTCCCTTTTGATGAGCGACGGTACAAACGGCGTCCGTTTCCAAAAGGGTGAGTTAGGGAAAGAGGCCGGTGCGAACTTATACAATTCATTTACAAATTCCAGCTTTGACAGCGAACAAGCGCTGCAAAACACACATAAAGCCACCTGTTTCCCTTCCGGGGCGGCGCTGGCCTGCTCATGGGACCCGGAACTGGCCCGCGAAATCGGCGCGGCGGTAGCGGTGGAGTGCAAAAGCATTGGCATTGGCCTGCTGTTGGGGCCCGGCATGAATATACGCAGGCATCCCCTTACCGCGCGTAACTTTGAATATTACTCGGAAGACCCGGTGCTCTCCGGGGAAATGGCGGCAGGCATGGTATCCGGCGTGCAGCAGGAGGGCGTTGGCGCCACCCTTAAGCATTTTGCGTGCAACAATTCCGATACGCGGCGGACAATACTCAACTGCATCGTAGAGGAACGCGCGCTGCGGGAAATCTACCTCGCGGGGTTTGAGCGTGCCGTGAAAAAGGCGAAGCCGGCCGCCGTCCTGGCAAGCTATCCGGCAATCAACGGGATATCCGCTTCCCAAAATAAATGGCTTCTGACCGATATGCTGCGAGAGGATTGGGGGTTTGAGGGTATCACTGTTTCCGATTGGGGCGGCGTAAAAGATTCGGCAGCCGCAGCAAAAGCGGGGCTTGACCTGCAAATGCCTTCAAGCGCACAGTTTTTTCATCAGGTCGCATCTGCGCTTCAACGCGGCGATTTTACTGAGGAGGAGCTCGATGTCCATTGCGAAAGGCTGCTGGCGTTAATTTTTCAATACAGTCGCGACGGAAAGGAAAAGCCCGAGGTCGATTGGGAATACCAGCATGCGCTTGCGCAAAAGGCTGCTGCCGCATGCGGCGTGCTGCTGAAGAATGAGGGGGGCATGCTGCCGCTGGATCCGAAAAAGCCGCAGCGAATCGCCGTGCTCGGAGCGCTCGCCAAAGCGCCCTTGTACCAGGGGACCGGCTGCGCCGTTGTAAACGCGATGAAAGTGGATATCCCATTTGAAGAAATGCAAAAAGCCGCGCCGGCTGCGGAGTTCCTGTACGCGCCCGGCTACCTTCCTAACGATACAACGACGGATGCGCTGCTGCAGGAGACCGCAGAGGCCGCCCGCTCGGCTGATGTGGCGATCGTTCTTGTCGGCAGCCGGCTGCCGAGGGAAAGCGACAAATACGACCGCCCAGATATGGCTTTGAAAAGCGGCCATCTTCGCCTGCTGGAGGCTGTTTTTGCTGCTCAGCCCAACACGGCTGTGCTTGTTTTCAACGGCGATGCGGTATCCATGCCCTGGGCAAAGAATGCCCGCGCTGTGCTCGATATGTGGTATGGCGGAGAGGGATGCGGAAATGCGGCAGCCGGATTGCTGTTTGGCCTGTATAATCCGTCCGGAAAGCTTCCTGTAAGCATACCGCATAAGCTTTCCGATACGCCCGCGTATCTGGATTTCCCCCACGAGCAGGACGTTGCTCGCTACCGGGAAGGGATTTTTGTGGGATACCGTTATTATGACGCAAGGGAAATAGAGCCGCTTTACCCGTTTGGCTACGGCCTGTCCTATACAAGCTTTTCCTATGACGACATACGTGTCACAAATATGCAATCCGGCTGCGAAGTGGAAGCGCCCATCACCAATACGGGAAAAACCATGGGCGCTGAAGTAATCCAGCTGTATGTCGCGCCGCAAAGCCCGCGCGTGTTCCGTCCAATCAAAGAATTGAAAGGGTTTCAAAAGGTTCATCTTGCGCCGGGCGAAAGCGCCGTTGTCCGTTTTACGCTCGGTAGAAGAGACTTTGCCTATTATGACGTGCTCGGCCAGTGGCGGGTCGACGGTGGGCAGTATAAGCTATATGTCGGCGGATCGTCGCATGATTTGCCGCTGGCAGCGGATATTGAGATAGAAGGCGATGAGGAAGCGGCCCGTCCGCTTGCCTTGGACAGTCATTACAGCGATATTTTCCGTTATCCGGCCGCTGCCAAAGCCTTCTTTAATTTCCTGGTGGAAAAAGGCCTTTTACATGCCGAACAGGTCTCGCTTGATCTTCAAAAGGATCTGGCAAAGACCTTTTGGGGGTTCGCGCAGCATTTGGACATGAATACAAATGGACAACTCACCCCTGACATGATGCTGGAATTGCTCGAACGCATGAATGCTGCGATTATGAACAAATAATCTGGGCCGAAGATGTAAACTGTTTTTGATCAAAGCTGTATGGAGGATGGAATGTCGAAAAAGGTGCTTATTAAAAATGCTGCCGCAATCGTTACGTGCGACGCTGCGGATGCCGTATACCGCGATACGG
>JAEYLA010000141.1 GCA_023461495.1 Bacillota bacterium
TTTGCCCGCTTTCCGTGATGCGCTATTGCCCAGGCAACGCCCGCAAGCACCAAAACGAGTATGAGAATTCCCCAAACAAGAGTATCAGTCGCCGCCAACCCACCACGAAGAGGCTTGAGCGTTGAAGAATCAAACCGCAACGTGTATTCGATCACATGCGGCTGGCTCATGGCGACCGTCTGCGCGGAAAAGGAGATATCCGTATCGAGCGTTATGGGGATTTTGAAGGTGGAATCCCCTTCTTTTTGCGTGGGGTAATAGGTTTCGCCGTTTACAAGCATATACTCGTAATGCGGGCTTGACCATATAACCGTAGCCGTGGCAATGCCGTCTTGAATTGCCAATTCGGCGGGCGAAGCGATGCTGGCCCTGCCTGAGCCGCCGGAAAGCGCCGCTTCAACCGTATATTGTCCATCGGCGAGCGTTCCGGCAGCCAACGCGCAAAGGGGCACTATCAGCATACAGAACACCAAAAGCAACAGGATTGGCTTTTTCATAGGCTTATTTCAGCTTGATGGCGTCGGAGGGAATCGATGCGGATTGAAATACAAGCACGCGGTCATACCACAGTTCCTTTTTGATGCTCCAGGCGGCACAGTCGATGTTTTGATCAAGCGCCTCCACGGGTACCTCAAAGGTAACTTCATCCTCGGCGTTGATGACGGACGGGATTGTATGCGCCTCTGTATCGGCAAGCGCCTGTTCACCCGTTCCCATGTACAGCTTGCCGTAGCCTTTTCCGCTCATGGTGATTACGCAGGTCATAGCTCCATCTTTTACGGTAAGCTGCGCGTCCACCACGCGGAACATTGAGGAACTTGCAGAAACTTCGATGGCATAGGTGCCTTCCGCGATCTGGCCCGCATAGATGGGCGTAAGCTCCGGGATGGGGGTGGGCGTTGGCTCTGCGGGCTGCGTGGCACAGGCGCAAAGGAGGAACAAGGCCAGCAGGAATATTGTTGATGCAAGAAGTGCCTTTTTCATAGAACGTAATACCCTCTTTCATAAAGACAGCTTTCCGCGCGCGTCAAAAATGACGCGCGCGGAAAGCAATAACGTGTTTTTGTTATTTCCCCATGGCCGCTGCGGCGTGTTCCACGAACATCTGCTGGATCGCGGTGTTCTGCCCAAGGCCTTTCAAAACGCATTCCACCTCAAAGCCTGCAGCCTCGAAAATGGATTTCCACGAATCCTCCTCATCGCCCGCCATATCGTTGTTGGCATGGTCGCCCGCAACAATCATCAGCGGCAGAAGCACCACCTTTTTAGCGCCGCTTTCCTGTACAAGCGCAAGCACCTCCTCTAAGGTCGGTTCGGCCTCCACAGTGCCGATAAAGTAATTATCCTGCCCCGCGTCGGTGAGTTTCTGCTGCAGCTTCGCGTAGGTGGCGTTTGCATCATGTTCGGTGCCGTGGCCCATAAACACGATGGCGGTACCATCCGCGTCGTAAGAAGCGGTCTCCGCCGTAATTGCGGAAACGACCTTGTCATAATCGGCATCTGAAATCAGGAGTGGCTCGCTGGTTTTAAAGCTTGTAAACTTCTCCTTATAAGGCGTAACCTCAGCGATCACATCATCGTACTCGTAGCCGCTCATCACATGGGTGGGCTGGATAACGACTTCCTTTACGCCGTCTGCAACAAGCCGATCCATGGCCTGGGTCACATTGTCGATCTCGAGCCCGTCGCGCTCCTTGAGCTTGTCGATGATGATCTGGCTCGTGAAGGCGCGGCGTACCTCATATTCGGGGTAGGCGGCCTGGAGCGCGTTTTCGATGGCGCCGATGGTGACGTCCCGGCTGTCATTATAGCTCGTACCGAAGCTGACGGCCAGCAGCACGGGTTTTGCGGCGGGCTTTGCCACGCAGCCCGCCAATACGGGCATTACGAACGCGAGCGCCAGAACGAGGGCAAGGGTTTTGATGTGTTTCATTTTGTTCGTTTCCTCCATACTTGTTTTATTTGCCATCGCCCACGCGGGAACCGCGCGTGAGCGGACATTGCAAGGCAAAACAAAAAACCGTTCGCACTCTGCGAACGGCATGAAAAGGCACAACAAACATGGAAGATACGCCAAAGGCGATCGTTCCGATATCCATTGCTCCGGAGGTCCGCAGAGCCGAATGCGCCGCAAATGCGGCAAGGATACAGGCAAGTATTCTGGCTTATCGCCTGCGCCTGATAAAGGGGCGCGTGGTTTTAAACGCCTTCCCAAGGGGAGTTCCCTAAGTGACATCTGCTTAAAACCTGCAGCGAATTACAGCAACGGCCTTGCGCGGGAGTCTCACCCGGCTTCCATGACCTGTTCCCGATATTCATTTTTCATGCAAAGCATATCACCGCGGGCTTCATAGTGTCAAGGTATATATGGGCATGCGCACCTTGACAGAGGTCCTGAAACAGCGGTAAGATAAAGTGACAACTTAATGGAGAAGCAGGGTGAAAGTCCCTCGCAAGTACGTTACCGTTACAGCCGGATCGCCATGAAATCGCTCCCCCGAAGAAATCCTGAATGCAAGATTTCATTGGGAGCAATACATATTCCTTTGCGGACACCGAAGGATATGGTTTGAGATGGGTTCCGTCTTTTCTTGAACTAGCCTTCGGCGTAAAGCCGGAGGCTTTTTTGATGGAAATATCGCGCAAAAATGTGGATGGAAAGCTGCTGCGCTGCGGTTATACGACGGGCGCCTGTGCCGCAGCCGCGGCCAAGGCGGCAACAATTATGCTCTTAACGGGTGAGCCCGCACCGGCAGTTTCGCTTACTACCCCCAAAGGGATATTGCTCACCCTCGACGTGCTTGACGAGAAGATCGGAGAAAATTCCGCTGAATGCGCCATAAAGAAAGACAGCGGCGACGATCCCGACGTGACAAACGGCGTTCTTGTCTATGCAAAGGTGGAAAGATGCGCAGCGGGCATCCAAATTTCTGGCGGCGTGGGCGTAGGCTGCGTCACGAAGTCCGGACTTGACCAGCCCGTAGGCGAGGCAGCCATCAACTCTACCCCGCGCCGGATGATCATTGAGGCTGTGAAGGCCGTGTGCATTCAATACGGTTATACGGGCGGCGTTTGTGTCTCTATTTCCGTGCCGAACGGCGCAGCGCTTGCCAAGCGAACCTTCAACCCGCGCATGGGGATTGAGGGTGGCATTTCCATCATCGGTACGACTGGCATCGTGGAGCCTATGAGCCACGCAGCACTGATCGACACCATACGGTTGGAGCTTCGCCAGCTTGCGGACACAGGCATCAAAAGCGTGTTGCTTGCGCCCGGAAACTATGGGGAGGCATTCGCCGCGGCGAAGCTTCAGCTTTCTCTTAGCGCGCACGTTGCGTGTTCCAACTTTATTGGCGACGCCATCGACGCAGCCGTGGAACTCGGCTTTGCGAAAATCCTTCTCGTCGGCCATATCGGCAAGCTTGTAAAGCTTGGAATAGGCATGACGAATACCCATTCTGCAAACGGCGACGGACGCATGGAAACGCTGCTCGCCTGCGCGCTTGCGGCAGGCGCAGAGCTTCCGCTCTTGAAGGAGATTGCCGCTTGTGTCACAACGGACGCGGCGCTTGCGCTCCTACACAGTGCGGAATTGTTACAAGAAACCATGAATATACTCGGCGCGCGCATTGATGCATGCTTAAAGCGACGCGTACCCGAGGGGATAACAATCGGCTACCTTTGCTTTACGAACGCGGAGGGTTTTGGCGGCATCTTGGCACAGAGCGAAAATGTTGAGCGCCTGATGCGCCTCTGGAGGGAAAACGCATGATCCATTTTGTGGGCGCGGGCTGCGGGGCGGCGGACCTCATTACC
>JAEYLA010000142.1 GCA_023461495.1 Bacillota bacterium
CGCATATAGTACACCGGGACAAGCAGCCCTATCATCAGGGCGGCAAGCAGCAACAACAGCTTCAGGTACAGCTGCAGCTCCGTCATGCGCAGCAGCATTGCCGTCAATAAAAACAGCCCGAGCGCCACGAGAAACCGGACGACAAAAAATCCCGAGGTACCGATGTACATGCCCGCCATGCGCAGCTGCCGCTCCATCTTTTCGTTTCCGGCGCGTTCTTTTTTCCCGGACTTTGTAACCCGCCGCAGCGTACGGCTGATTTTTTTTAACAGCGGCGCAATAAAGCGCTCGTGAAAATCCGCGTTGAGCTCATCGAGCAGGAGCTTGTCCATTTCCGCAATGTTCTTGACGCGGCGTTCCTTTGCGCCGAGGAGCCTTCTGGGGCGGCTACACAGCAGCAGCACCACTACGAACGCAAGCGCCGCGCTGCTGATAACAAGAAACTGCATGCCTTCTTCCCTCCCCTTTTCACGCTTTTACCGCCGACAAACCGCGTATCAATATTCCACCGAAACGATCTTTCTTATGAGCATGTAGCCGATTGCCTCCATGACGGCTGCAATGATCAGCATGATATGCCCCTCCTGCCGCTCAAACAGCAGTTGCATGTAGTTGGGATTCATTATTACAAGAATCACGGCGAGGATCAGCGGCAGGAGGCCGATCACCATACCGGAAATCCGGCCTGTGGAGGTAATGGTATGTACCTCCTGCTTGATGCGGATACGGTCCGTCACCGTCTGTGCGATGTTATCGAGCACCGCCGACAGGTTGCCGCCCACCTGCTGCGATATGAGGATTGCTGTGATCAACAGCTTCACATCCGGGCTTGGCACGCGGCGCGCAAGGTTGTTGAGAGCCCGCTCCGTCGTGCTGCCAAGCTGCAGTTCCCGCATCACCCGGCCAAAGTCCTTGGAGATGGGCTCGGGCATCTGCTCCACCACGGCCTGCATGCCCTGCTGGAACGTCAGGCCGCTCTTTAAGCAGTTGCTCACGCTTGCAATGGCGTCGGGCAACTGCTTTTCAAACGCAATCAGGCGCTTACTGCGGCTGTGCCGCACATAGAAGGGCGGCAGCGCAAGGCCGATACCGGTGAGCGTGACGGAAACGAACACATGCGCCTCCAGCAGCGCCGATATGGCGGGCGGTATAAACGAAAGCACGACCCAGATTAGAAGGAATTCCTCTGCGCGCATGGGCACGCCCGCGCTTGCAAGCTGGTCCACAAGCACCGTGGATATTTTGATGCGCGGCTTTTTTTCCGCGTGCACGCGTCCGGGTACGGAAGCCATACGCTCCCCGGAGAGCTTTGACAGGCGTTCGCCGCTTTTAAGGGTATCCCGGTACGCTCTATGCAGCAGGATTACGCAAAGGAGAAAGAGCAGCGCCGCGGCGCTGACTGCAAGAAACATCCGCTGCATGTTTTCCCTCCTCCCTTAACACGGGCGAACACCGTTCGCCCCTACGGTACCGATCACGGTATTTTTCAACTACGGCAAGCGCCCCGCCAACCGCCTACTGGAACCATTCGTCGTAGACCGGGATGCCGTTGCTGCGGATCTTCGAGACGCATTTGGGGTACACGCCCGTACTCCTGAAGCGCCCGTTGAACCGCCCCTGCCCATCCGTGGAGCCATCCGTCTCAAACACGAAAATGTCCTGCATGCTGACGATATCGCCTTCCATCCCTGTGATCTCGGTGATGCTGACCACACGGCGGGAACCGTCCCTTAGGCGGCTCTGCTGCACAATCACATCGATCGCGGAAGCGATCTGGCTCCGGATGGCGTATAGCGGCATATCCATGCCCGCCATCATCACCATGGTCTCGATACGGGAGACCATGTCCCGCGGGGAGTTCGCGTGGCCCGTGGTAAGAGAGCCGTCGTGCCCGGTGTTCATGGCCTGGAGCATATCGAGCGCCTCGCCCGCGCGCACCTCACCCACAATGATACGGTCCGGCCGCATGCGCAGGGCATTTTTCACAAGATCGCGGATGGCGATCTCCCCGCGCCCCTCAAGGTTGGCGGGGCGGCTTTCCAATGTGATGACATGCTGCTGCTTTAGCTGCAGCTCCGCCGCATCCTCGATCGTGACGATGCGCTGGTCCGGCGGGATGAACGCGGAAAGCACATTCAGCAGCGTCGTTTTTCCGCTGCCCGTGCCGCCCGCCACCATCATGTTGAGGTTCCCCTTGACGCACGCTTCCAAAAAGCTCGCCATGCGCGGCGTAAAGGAGCCGAAGTTGATGAGATCGTTCACCGTGAACGGAGTCTTTGAAAATTTGCGGATGGTGATGACCGGCCCTACCAGCGAAAGCGGCGGGATAATGATGTTGACGCGGGAGCCGTCCTTCAGCCGCGCATCCACCATGGGGCTTGCTTCATCCACATGGCGGCCGATGGCGGAGACGATTTTTTCGATCACCTGCATCACGGCGGCTTCGTCCCGGAAGCGGACATCCGAAAGCTTGATCTTGCCGTTCTGCTCGATAAACACCTGCTTGGGGCCGTTGACCATGACCTCCGAAACGCTCGGATCACTCAAGAGCACCTCAAGCGGCCCCAGGCCCATGACCTCGTGAAAGAGGATGGTAGCGAGCCTGCCGCGCTCCACGCGCGTGATGCTGTCCGCATATTCGGACAGCACATCCTCAATGACGCTTTGCACTTGCGCCGCATCCGGGTCCACATCCGAGCCGCGCAGCCTGTCGATGACGGCGGCGCGCACGCGGTCAATAATAAGAAGGTACTGCTCCTGGCGGGTTTCCTCCGCCGGGGCAGGGGTATTTGCGTGCTCCTCCTGCGGCATAGCGTCCTTGGGCCTGTTGAGGCGGGCTTGCAGGCTCATGCGCGCATCACCTCCGCGGCAAGATGGATGAGCTTTCTGCCGAGCGCTGTGCGCGGCTCTTCGAGCACGATGGGCCTGCCGATGCACTGGCAGCGATCTGCCGTTTTATCATCCCGCGGGAGCACGTAGGCCGGCATGACGCCAAGCACCTTGTGCACATCCTTGATAGAAAGAAACGCCTTTGCGTCCTTGTTGTAAATATAGCGGATCTTTTCCTGCAGCTGCAGGGAGGTGAGCACACTCTGCGCGGTATGCGCCGCCTTGACGGAGCCGATATCCGGCTGCATCACCATGAGCACCTTGTTGGAATTTTCCATGGCGGCGACGGTGGTATCCGAAAAGTTGGCAGGCAGGTCCACGAGAATGCAATCAAAGAACGGGCGCATGACAGAAAGCGCGCTTTCCACATGGCGGGCTTCCACATACTCCCCGCTTTCGGGCGTATTCGGCCCCGCCAGCACGCTCAATCCGCTGTAATGCTGCACGGTGAACGCGCGCAGCACGTCCATCGTCAAATTGCCGCGTTCCTGCGCCATCTCCGCAATGGTATCCTTGGGCTGCATATCAAGATAGAGCGCCACGTTTGCGTATTCGAGCGACAGATCGACAATGGCGGTCTTTCGCCCCGCCTTTGCGAGCGCGGCGGCCAGATTGACGGCAAGCGTGGTCTTTCCCGTGCCGCCCTTGCCCGAATAGACACTGATCACCTGGGATTTCTGCACGGGAGCAGCGCCATTTAGCCCCGCACGCACCTGTTCGAGCGCGCCCGCGCGGCGCACGGCGTCCACAATGGCGTCGGTTCCCTCCTGATAGGAAACCACCAGGCGCACACCGTTTTGAAGCGCCTCACGCGTGAGTGGGATGGAAAGCTCCTCTGTGAGCAGCACCAACGCACAGCGCGGCACGCTTTGGTAGATGCGCTGCGCAAGCTCCAGCGCCACGGCGTTTTCATAGAGGAGCACCGCAACATCCGGCTGCAAGCCCTGCGCTTTCTGCACGCAGGACGGGGCAAGCTCCCCATAGCCGACAATTGCGATATCTTCCGTATTCAGGATGCCTTTGACGCGGTAGCGCGCATCCTTATCGCTGCTGATGACAAATACCCGTAGCTGCTCCATGCGCCCCTCCTATGCAACATCCTTGTACTCGTACACCGGGTGCACATACACCGGCGGGGAAGCCTTGCCATGATCCTCCGCACCGCGCAACAGCAGTGCGATCTGCTGATTCCGTGTGGCAAAATACAGCTTCAAGGCGTCCTTTGGCGTTAATTCCACAGTAATGGACGCGTAGGTGTAATTGTAATTTTCCTTGGTCTGCGCCTCATTCTGCGGGCGGGAGGCGACCTCCAGCACAAG
>JAEYLA010000143.1 GCA_023461495.1 Bacillota bacterium
TGGACGACCACAAAATAGAGGGCATGCTCACAGGAAGGCTGCTGCACTCCGCCAAGGCGAAAGCGAAGATCGTTTCCATCTCCGTTCCACCGTTGCCCGAAGGGTACCTGACGGTGGATTACCGCGACGTGCCCGGCGTAAACCGTGTGGCGATCGTGCAGAACGATACGCCTGTGTTCGCGGAAGGCCAGGTGGAATACATCGGCGACCCTATCCTGATGGTGGTGGGGCCGGATGAAAAAGAAGTGGAGCGCATCCTGCATGCCATCGTGGTGGAATATGAGGAACAGCAGCCGGTGCTCGATATCCTCACATCGGACACGACGTTCTTCCACTACAATTATGGAAAAGGGGACGTGGACAAAGCGTTTGCGGAAGCGGACCGCGTCTATGAGGAAACATTCAAGACCGGCTATCAGGAACAGGCGTATCTGGAACCGCAGGGCATCATCGCCTGGCCGCATGGGGATCGGATATCCGTGCGCGGGTCCATCCAGTGTCCGTACTACGTGCATGGCGCAGTGGCGCTCGCCATGGATTACGAAAGGGAAAATGTACAGGTGATCCAGGATGTGACGGGCGGCGGCTTTGGCGGCAAGGAGGATTTTCCTTCTATCCTTGGCTGCCAGGCGGCAGTGGCTGCAAAGAAGGCAGGCAAGCCTGTCAAGGTGATCTTCGACCGCAGAGAGGATATGGCATTTACCTCCAAGCGGCATCCTTCCGCCTGCACCTACCGCGTATCCGTTAAGGACGGGCGCGTGACGGCTATGGATATTGAGGTGCTCTTCAACAGCGGTGCATACACCACGCTTTCCCCGGTGGTATTGCAGCGCGGGCTGATCTGCTCGAGCGGCGTATATAACGTTGAACACCTTCGCGTAGAAGGCAAGGCGATGAAGACCAACACCGTGCCCTGCGGCGCTTACCGCGGGTTTGGCGCGCCGCAGACGTTCTTTGCTGTGGAGATGATCATGGATCATATCGCGAAGGATTTGGGGCTGGAGTCGCTTGCGTTTAAGGAAGCGCATATGGTCAGGCAGGGAGATGTGACCTCCACCTCCGGCAAATATCATTTCCCCGTGCCCCTGCCGGAAATGATCGGGCGTCTGGATGAACTGACCGATTACCGGAACAAGCGCAGGGAGTATCAAAACCAGGCGGGGCGTTTCCGCCGCGGCATCGGCCTTTCGCTCTTTTTCCATGGCTGCGGGTTTACCGGCAGCGGGGAACGGGATCATATCAAGGCCGTAACAAAGCTCCATAAAACCGCGGATGATAAGGTGGAGATACTCGCCAGCAACTCGGACATCGGCCAGGGGCTCAAGACCACGTTCTCCAAGGTCGTCGCAGAGGCGTTGGGCATTCCCCTTGACGATGTGATTATCGAAAATCCGGATACGGACCGCGTGCCGGATTCCGGCCCCACGGTCGCCAGCCGTTCGCTGATGACGGTGGGCGAGCTGCTGCGCCGGGCGGCGGAAAAGCTGAAAAAAGAGTGGAAGCCGGGCGAGGAACAATGGGTGGAGGAACGCTTTGTGGAGCCGGACTTTGTGATTCCGTTCGATCTTGCCACATTCCACGGCGACGCTTACCCCACCTATTCGTGGGCCGCGAATGTCGTGGAGGTGGAAGTGGATACGCTGACCGCCACCACAAAAATACTCGGCGCGTACGGCCTTTACGATGTGGGCGTTCCCATTGACCTCAACATCATCAAGGGGCAGATGGAGGGCGGCTATTTGCAGGGCCTGGGCTACGCCTCCATGGAGCAGATGGCATATGACAACACCGGCCGCATCCGCAACAACAGCTTCAGCGATTATATCATCCCTACCGCGGTGGACGTCCCCAAGCTGGTGGTGGAAATGGTGAATAACCCCTATACGCACGGGCCGTACGGCGCGAAGGGTGCCGGCGAGCTGCCGCTTGTGGGCGCGGCACCCGCATACTTGGAAGCTGTGGAGTGCGCGCTGGGAGAGAATTTATCCCATATTCCGTTTTCCATTGAAGATACCATGAACGTCTTACAGGGAGGGAAGCGCATATGATTCGGTTTATGTTGAATGGGCAGGAAGTCGTCTCCAAAGCGAAAGCGAGCGAAAGGCTGCTGGACGTATTGCGTTCGGAATTTTCCAGCACCGGCGTCAAATGCGGCTGCAAGGAAGGCGAATGCGGCGCGTGCTCCGTCATACTAGATGGTCAGCTTGCAAACTCCTGCATGGTGGCAATGGGCAGTATCGCGGGCAGTGAGGTCGTGACAATCGAGGGGTATGCAAAAACAGAGCGCTTTCAGGTGCTCGACCGCGCCTACGCTTCTGTCAGCGCGGTGCAGTGCGGATTCTGTATCCCGGGCATGGTGTTGGCCTCAGAATGTATCCTGAATAAAAATCCCAACCCCACCGAGGAAGAAATCCGGGACGGCATCTCCGGCAACCTCTGCCGCTGCACGGGTTACAACGCCATTGTAGAAGCGATCAAAACCGCCGCAAAGGAGGGCAACGGATTATGGTAAACGGATATGTACCAGCAACCCTACGTGAAGCGCTCGAACTCCGGGCAAAAGAGGCCGTAACACCTTATGCGGGCGGCACGGATCTGATGCTCGATGCGGACGAGGATGCAAGCTACCTGTTCCTGAATAAGCTCACAGAATTGAAGCAGATCACCGTATCGGGTGGTTATGTACACATCGGCGCGGCCTGTACTTATACGCAGGTAGTGGAAAGCCCGCTTGTGCCGGAGCTTTTGCGCCGGGCAATTTCTGAAATCGCGGCCCCGGCCATCCGCAACCTTGGCACGCTGGGCGGAAACCTCTGCAACGCTTCCCCCAAGGCGGATGGCGCGCTGGCCCTGTTTGCCGCAAATGCAAAGGTAACCTTAAGCAGCAAAGACGGAGAGCGCACCCTCCCCATACGGGAGTTTTACTTAGGGCGTAACAAAACCGTATTGCAATCAAACGAACTGCTTACGGAGATACTGCTGCCGGATCACGGGCTTGAAAACTACTATTTCAAAAAGATCGGCGCGCGCAACGCGCTTGCAATCTCCCGCGTGGCGTTCGCTGGCGTCATGCAAATAGAAGGCGGCACCATCCGCGCATGCACCGCCGCTTTTGGCGCGGTGATGGACGTCACGCTGGTACGCCCTGAAGTCGATGCGATGCTCACGGGGAAAACCATAGCGGAAGCGAAAACAATCAGAGAAGAATACCTGAAGCGTTACGAGCAGGAAATCAAGCCCATCCGCGGCAGGGTTTCTGCCGAATACCGCAAGACGGTCTGCATGAACTTGCTCAAAGATTTTTTAGAGGCAAACGGGGTATAGCGTGTCGATAGGTAAATTGAATTGCTCTGCCAGTTGTGCCAGTGCCTCATATGGTTTCAGTTCAGTAAAAGTTCCTACTATCCCATTTGGGGATGCGCAAAGTATCTCTCACTTCCGTCAGACGTGAAAAAGGGCAGGACCGCAAGTGATCCTGCCCTTTTGTAACAATTGTTACTTGCTGATGAAGATACCGGGGATGATGTAGTTCCAACTGGGCGCGCTCTGCGGCTCGATAAACTCTTCGCCTGCGGCCAGGTTGATCTCAACAGGCTTGCCGTCATAGTCCTCGCCCACACCCTGCAGGGGGCCGACGAATATTTTCAGTTCCCCCGAAATCAGCTTTGCACGGGCTTCTTCGATGGCTTCCTTTGTTCCCTCGGCAATGATGGCTTCATTGAGTTTGGAAATATTTACAACGCCTTCCGCCAGACCACCCGAGAAATCGGCAGGAATTGGCTCGCCTGCAACAGCGGCCTGAACCGCCATTGTAAGGAATACGCTCCAATCCCATATGGCGGAGGTAAGGGATGCCTTGGGAGCCGCCTGGATCATATTGGAGTTATACCCGACTGCCCAGACACCGTTCGCTTCGGCAGTGGTCTGCGTGGCGGTGGAATCCGGATTCTGGCCAATCACGTCACATCCATTGTCGATTAGCGCCTTGGCGACCTGTCCTTCCCGGGTTGGGTCATTCCAGCTGTTCGTGTACATGACCTGCATGGTCACATCAGGATTGACGCTCTTTGCGCCAAGATAGAAGCCGGTAAAGCCGCTGATATCCTCGGCATACGGGAACGCGCCCACGAAGCCAAGTTTATTGGTCTTTGTTTTGAGGCCCGCTGCGATACCCGCAAGGTAACGGGCTTCAAATATCTTGCCGAAATAGTTGTGCATATTGGGGAGGCCGCTGCCTGCCGCCTGATAGCCGCTGGCATGGCAGAATTCGATATCCGGATTCTCCGCGGCAGCCGCCAGCACATAGGGTTCATGGCCAAAGCTGGTTGAAAATATGATGTTGCAGCCTGCATCGATCAGTTCGCGAAGGGCCGCATCGGTATCCGAGCCCTCGGGAATGTTGAATTTGTTGATAATCTGGTCATCGCGCAGGCCCAGATTCTGCTGCATCTTTTTCGTACCCAGATCGTGGTTGTAGGTGTAACCGCCGTCGCTCGGGTCAGCAATGTGTACGAAGCCTACCTTAATGGTTTCCATTGTAAGCCCATTTTCAGCGCTCGCCTCGGGCGTGGACGCTGCGGGTGTGGAGGGTGCGGTGGCGGCTGCCGCCGGAGGCTGTGTCGCAGCCGGGATGGCCGCAGGCGCCGCGCAGGCTGCCGCGCTCGCAAACAGCACAAGCGCCAGGGCAAATGCGATCAGTTTCTTCATGCGTTTTCCTCTCTTTCTTTCGTACCGATAACATATTTACACATCCAATGGATTGGATGCGGCAACCGCATTCGCTAAAATTCAAATCTCTATATCAATAAATTCAAACTTTGTCACATCGAATAATCCCTGGTCAGTCAGCTTCAGTTCGGGTATCACCGCGAGGGACATAAAGCAAAGCGTCATGATGGGCTCTATATTCGGGTTGATTTCCAACGTGGCATGCGCTTCCTTGTGAAGTGTATTGAGCCGCTCCATCACCCATTCGCCGCTTTGGTCGCTCATAATGCCGCCCAGGGGCATGGGCATGCAATCGAGTACAGCGCCTTCCTTTGCAAGCACGATGCCGCCGCCCTGCGCAATCAGCTGCTCCACGGCAAACGCCATATCCGTATCGTTCGTACCCACTACGATAATGTTGTGCGAGTCGTGCGCAATGGATAAGGCTACTGCGCCGCGGCGGATGCCGTAGCCGCGCAGCAGGGCAAGCGCAACATTGCCCGTACAGGTATGGCGCTCTACCACCGCAATCTTTACGATATCCGCGTTGGGATCATACACAAATTCGCTGTTCTCATCCCGCTGCACCGTTGCGGTGCCTTTGCCCGTTACAACGCTGCCCGGTATGACGTCGATTACATATACCTTATCGCCCGAAAGCTTGAGACGCAGTTTTTCCGCGCTGAAATCCTTCACATGGAAGCTGGCGCGCACCGGGGTATCGTCGTGCCGATGTACGGGCGGAAGGTATTTCCCGCCTTGCGCGACCAGCTCACCCTCAATGAACACCTGATTGACATGGAAGCCCTGCAGATCGTCCACCAGTATGATGTCGGCGCGCAGGCCCGGCGCGATCGCACCCCTGTCATTGAGGCCGTAGCATTCCGCGGCATTGAGGCTTGCGATCCGTATGGCCGTCATCGGATCCAGTCCTTCCTCAACGCAAATGCGCAGATGATCGTCAAGATGTCCGAGCTCCAATATCGTCTTGGGTTGGCGGTCATCCGAGCACAGCAGGCAGCGGCGGCTGTTCTCTGGCGTTACCCCTTTTATCAGGTTCCTTAGATCGTGGCAGGCGGAGCCCTGCCGCAGCATCACGTACATGCCGCGCGAAATCCGCTCCTGCAGATCATCCGCAGTGGCGCATTCATGATCGGTGTGTATCAGGGGGAACGCATAGGCGTTCAAATTCTTGCCCGCCACACCGGGGCTATGCCCGTCGATCAGCTTCCGGTGCGTCTTTGCAAGCAGCAGCTTATCCAGAACATCCTCCGTCCCATGGATAACGCCCGGAAAGTCCATGAATTCACCGAGGCCGAGTATTCCTTCCTGTCCAATTACGGCTTCCATGTCCTTCGCTTTGATCACCGCGCCGGCGTTTTCAAACGGCGTTGCTGGCACGCACGAGGGAAGCATGAACCGGATATCGAGAGCCGTGTTTTTTGAAGCGTCCATCATGTATTTCAGCCCCGCAAGGCCGCATACGTTCACGATCTCATGCGGGTCTGCGATGATTGTGGTCCCGCCGCAGGGCACGAGCATCCTTCCCAACTCTTCGGGGCTGACATAGGCGGATTCGATATGGATGTGGCTATCGATAAAGCCAGGCAACGCATACTGTCCTTTGGCATCAATCACAACACGGCCCTCATACGCGCCGATGCCGGCAATCAGCCCATCGCTGATGGCAATGTTGCCCTCTATAAAGCAACCCGAATATACGTCCGCGATACGGCAGTTCTGAATGACGACATCCGCCGGGATACGCCCTGCAGCAACATCAATGCCCTTTTTCAGAATGCTTTTTTTCATGGCCTGCCTTTCCTCCCCCATATTTATTTTTCGATCAATTTCTGCACCGGATCAAAAATGGTAAGCGCTACGCAATCCACCGGCCCCACATCCGTAATGGCATAATCCTGAATAGCCGTGATGGGCAGGAAAAACATGTACATGAGCGGCTCGGGCAAGTCGCAGCCCAATTGGCGCGCCGCCACGGTAAGCCGTTCTTCCTGCTGCGCGATCAGCTCGGGTTCTTCATCGCTTACAATGCCGCCCACCGGCAGGGGCAGAAACTCCAATATTTCGCCATCCGCCACCACCACCTGGCCGCCGCCGTTTGCGATTAAATGGTTGGCCGCAACAGCCATATCCTCCGGGTTCACGCCCATTACGATCAGGTTGTTATCATCGGGCGCGGCGGAGGACGCCATGGCGCCTTTTTTCAGCGTCCATCCCGAGCAAAACGCGAGGGATTGGTTCCCGTTCCGGCCAAACCGCTCCAGCACCGATACCATCGCCACGTCCTGCCCGATATCCGGCAGGATGACATTGTTCTCCACCTTGAGCGTAACGTCCTTGCGCTTGCGCACGAAGGGTCCCTTTACATCCATGGAAAGGACCTTGGCTTCACCGTTTGCAATGGCGACCCGGTATTCAAAATCTGCCTTGGTGGTCTTTTTGCATTTTAGCTCGCTGCTGAGCACCGCGCTCCGCTTTGGCGCATTGAGCGCATAGTTGAGCTTTTTGTTCTGCGCCACGACCCGCCCGTTGGTGATTACCGTTTGCACCTGGAAGGATTCGGGGCTGTCAATCAAGAGAATGTCCGCAACGCGGCCCGGGGATATGGAGCCGATCAGGTGGTCGATGCGATATGCCTCGGCGCTGTTGATCGTGGCCATCTGGATGGCGGTAATGGGCGGCACGCCCGCGGCAATCGCCAGGCGGACGACCTGATCCAGATGCCCCTTGTTAAGCACATCCGTAGCGGTCACATCATCCGTACAAAAGCTTACGCGCCGCGCGAGCGCGGGGTTCACCTCGGTAATGGCGCGGATATTCTCCTTGAGGAAGTGCGTAACGGAGGATTCGCGGATGAGCATATGCATGCCCTTTCGCATTTTTTCCACGACTTCCTCGTGCGTATAGCTTTCATGGTCCAGCCGCACACCGCTGCATAAATACCCGTTCAGGTCGTTTCCTGTGGCCATGGGCGCGCAGCCGAATATGGGAAGCCGGTTTTGCATGGCGTGCGCAAGCGCACCCAGTGTATCCTCGTCCTCCTCCAGCACCGCTTCGCGCACGAGTTCCCATACGCCAAAGCATTCAGGCCACTTCTGTACTTCTTCATGTACTTCTTTTGTAAAATTGAATGCGACAGTGGATTGGGGAATGGTGTAGGGGGTTTTATAGGGAGCGCCCCAAAATACCTTGAGCGGCGTGTGCTTGATTTCTTCAAAAACCTCCATAAGGCCGGGGAGGCCCGAAACGGATATATATTCATCCAACCCCGAAATCATGCTGGTGGTACCGCGCGGCACCACAGCCTTGGCGTAACTTGTAATGCTCAGCTTGCTGCATTCGCTGTGGATGTGTCCGTCGATTAGCCCGGGGGTGAGATAAGTCCCGCTCGCATCGATGATTGCCGTATCGGGGCCCTTATAGGCGTTCACATCCCCAACGGCAACGATCATATCACGATAAATTGCAACATCCGCCGGATAAAATTCGCCCGCCATCACGTTCACAAGTGTTCCGTTTTGAACGACAGTATCCGCGGGGAGCTGTGCCCTACCGGCGCGAATCAATTCTTTCAGGCTGTCAATCTTTGTTTTCATGTGCACACCTCTTGCATAAATGATGTGGGAATATATATAAAAAGCGCCGCTTTTGGAGGGAAACCAGGCTTCCCGTCCTGAAAGCGGCGCTGCGATGCACCTGTCGAATTTTACTTTGAACATATTCTTTTATATGCGTGCCATCCACTGTGCGACTTACGTTTTTCGAATTATACTATGTTGCTTTTTTGCCTGTCAACAGTTGATGCTCAAAAATATATTATATTTGCAACAAAAATATTTTTGTCCTGCATATAATGTGCCTT